>JADHUM010000036.1 GCA_016784545.1 Candidatus Neomarinimicrobiota bacterium | reverse complement strand
TTAATAACAAGAATAAATACAACTTATCTAGTTTATTATCAAAAGGTTACGCATGATCTGTCTAGTCGCGGGATCGAAACCCTAACTAAGTATCCTCTATTGGACCCCCGTTTTCACACAGCCTCTTAATTCGGGTGCTATTTGAATATCAGATAATACAGTCCCCCCACGATAGCTACTAAAGCAACTGCAGGAGCAATGAGCACACCTCCAATAAAAAAAATAACAGCAAAACCATTCAAGAATTGATTCACCACAGGAATAGTACCAACTTGAGTATTGATTCCATCAAAGATATTGTGGAGCAAAACCATGACGGGAAAACTGATGATGGAGACTGCCAGAAGGGTTCCAAAGTCTCGGGCACTGCGCCAGTGATGTATCAGACTGAAGCCCAAGCAGGTTATACCAAGA
The DNA here is from genome assembly GCA_016784545.1 of Candidatus Neomarinimicrobiota bacterium. Classification (NCBI taxonomy): domain Bacteria; kingdom Pseudomonadati; phylum Fidelibacterota; species Fidelibacterota bacterium. Next base: position 41,006 of record JADHUM010000036.1, on the reverse strand, counting down.
TAAGTCAACCCAATGCCGGGTGGATTATCACTGATTCCGATTCCCAAGGCAGCCAAAATCAAGATGACACCTATGGCAAGTAATGGTTTTGTGCCCGGCCGCTCGTATTGTGTTTTTATGAATTTTAGCAAAGTATCCACAGTTACTTCTCCCAATCGTTCCCCTCCTTGGAGGGGCTAGGGGTGGGTTTTCTTTCCGTCAAATCTTCTTGATGCTCTTCAATCCATAGTTGAATCGTCATCACCACATCATCTATATTCTTTTTAACATCCAGATCATCGAATCTCAGAAACCTCACACCCAATTTTTCTAATCTTTTTTGTCGTCTCCCATCATATTTCTGAACTTCTACAGCATCATGACTGGCACCATCAACTTCAATGGCAAGCATCAAATCCTTACAATAAAAATCTACGATATAATTGTCAATAGGACGCTGTCTATTGAACTGAAAACCCATCATTTGTTTTGCTTTTAGTCGTTTCCACAATAGAATTTCCGAAAACGTCATGTTTTGATGGAGTTTTTTGGCCTTTGGCTTTAAGTCTGGATTGTATGTCAAAATAATTCTCTTCGTCATACTTTACCCACCCCGTCTCGTAAACGAGACACCCCTCCAAGGAGGGGACTTTTCCCGCACCTTGGTAGAAATTATGGTTATAGCTCTAGTTGTTCGATCGGTTAAAGAAGGATTTAAAGAATTCGCCGACGGTCAATTCTTTATAATCCCTGAATTCACCGGCATCAAAGTAGACACCTTTGCAATCAGGACAACGTTCATAATGGATGTGAGCCTGCCTCTTGTCAGCCTCAGGGGTCATGGCAATGTCGCATCTTGGACAAACTGCATCAATATTCTGGTTCTGTTGTTTACCGAGCTCGGGATCTCCCATATCAATCACTTCAGAACCGGATAATTGTTTCAAATCCTGTAATTCAAATCTGTCGAACCAGATCCCATAGCATTTCGTACAGCGTTCAACCTGAACATACTCGTACTTAATACTTTTCATATAACCCTTACATTTGGGACAATGCATCAGACGACTCCCTCTTTATAACAGTTAAAACTCCCACAAAAGGTAGACGAAATCAATGAATTTTTATGCTCTGTTTAAAAATCCCTTCATTGAATTCGTAAGATTCGTTTTAAAAGTATCTCTTCTTCTATGCCTCAGCAGCTACTTTTTGGGTGACCTTTTTCTTTTCGGTAGCTGGCTCAAGTGCCAGCTCAATGACATCACAAATTTTATCTACAAATTTGAATTCCATCTCTTTTTTCACTCTATCAGGTAATTCTACCAGATCAGCCTCATTCTTCTTTGGCAGAATAACAGTTGTCAGACCAGCACGGTTGGCAGCCATTACCTTTTCACGAATACCACCAATAGGCAGAACTGCTCCTCGGAGGGTAATCTCACCTGTCATACCCAGATTACTTTTCACCAATCGCTCTGTGAGGAGTGAAATCATGGCCGTAAAAAGGGTGATACCAGCTGATGGACCATCTTTTGGCACAGCACCGGCCGGGATATGAACATGGATATCCCATTTTTTATAGAAATCAGGATCTACCCCAAATTTTTCCGCATTTGAGCGAATATAAGAATACACAGCCTGAGCGGATTCTTTCATCACATCGCCCAGTTTGCCAGTGAGCTTCAAGCCGCCCTTGCCTTTCATTTTCATGGCTTCAATAAAGAGAATATCTCCACCGACGGCTGTATAGGCCAATCCAATTACGATACCATAATTAGACATACGCTCGGCAATTTCACTATGGCGTCTTGGAGGCCCCAGCAGCTTGGCTATACTGCTTTTGGTGATACGACGTGGTTTGTCATTCCCTTCTGCTCTTTCTCTGGCGACCTTGCGACATACATTGGCAATCTGACGTTCAAGATTTCGAACACCCGCCTCATACGTATAGCGACCGATAATCTCAGCAATAGCAGTATCCATGAAGGTAATCTGCTCTTCTTCCAGGGCATGTTCTGTGACCTGCTTGGGAATCAAATAAGATTTGGCGATATGGATTTTTTCTTCTTCGACATAGCCAGGGAAATCAATCATCTCCATTCTATCACGGAGCGGGCCAGGGATGGGGTCCAGCCAGTTTGCTGTGGCAATAAACATGACCTTGGATAAATCAAAAGTCACTTCAAGGTAGTGATCACTGAAAGAGTTATTCTGCTCAGGGTCAAGCACCTCCAGAAGCGCAGAGCTGGGATCGCCTCGAAAATCAGTCCCCAGCTTATCAACCTCATCCAGCATAAAGACCGGATTACGGGTTTTGGCTTTTTTAAGTCCCTGTATGATTCGACCTGGCAAGGCACCGATGTAGGTCCTGCGGTGACCGCGAATTTCGGCTTCATCCCGAACGCCACCCAGGGAGATGCGAATAAATTCTCTACCGAGAGCGTCAGCGATAGATTTACCAAGTGATGTTTTACCCGTTCCAGGCGGACCCTGGAAGCACAGGATAGGTCCTTTGATGGGTGCATCAGGACTTTGTTCCATCTTAAGCTTCCGTACAGCGAGGAATTCCAGGACCCTGTTTTTGACGCGTTTCAAACCATAATGGTCTCTATCGAGAATCTTCAAAGCTTCCTGTATGTCAACTCGATCCTCAGTCTCTTTACTCCAGGGTAATTCCACAAGCCAATCCAGATAGGTACGGGAAACCGTATATTCAGGAGATGATGGGGGGATTCGCTGGAGGCGGTCAATTTCTTTATTGGCTACTTTTAGCGCTTCTTCCGGCATGCCGGCTTCGAGAATTTTCTCTTCCAGTTCCTTGATTTCCAGGGTTTGATCATCTTCGCCCAATTCTTTCTTGATGGCTTTCATCTGCTCTCTAAGAAAGTACTCACGCTGACTTTTTGAAATTTCTTCCTGGACCTCAGTCTGAATTTTCTCACCAATTTCCTGGCGCTGTATTTCCCGATTGATGAGGACAGTAGCTTTCTTCAGACGTTCTGTGACATCAGTTTCTTCCAGGATACCCTGTTTTTCGGTATTGGAGAGTTGCATCATTGAGACGGCTCTATCCACCAGGCGGGCAGGGTGCTGGATATTGGAGAGCAGTGAGATGTGTTCCTGGGTGATATAGTCTGCGACCTTTGAAAGTTCACGGAAAAGTGTGCGGATATTGGCAGACATGGCATCAGTCTCTAGATCGGCATCATAGATTTCTTCTATACCCTCAATGCTAGCTTTAAAATATGGGTCTGTCTGTGAGTAGCTTTTGATGCGGACGCGTTCACCTCCCTGGACAATAGCACTCTGGCTACCATCAGGCATATCCAATATCTTCATGACTGAGGCAGTGGTCCCAACATCAAAAAGATCACCAGCTTCTGGATTCTCCACTGAGCCTTCACGTTGTGCCACGACAACAATTGTCTTTTTCCCTGAAGGAAGTTCGCGTAATAGTTTTAATGATCGTTCTCTACCTATATAAAGCGGGATAACCTGCTGCGGAAACAACACTGTATTGCGCAGTGGCATCACTGGAAAGGCGGTTGAAGGGTTTATATCTGTCATCGTTTACTCCGAATATATATTTTTGAATTAGACATCTGAATCGTACTTGAGTGTTTCCTGAACTCGTTGTGTCTGGAAATGTTTCAACACTTTTAAAACTCGCAAGGTGACACCAAAGTCACCCTGTTTATCCCGGCCCACAATACTTGGCCATAACCCTGTTTTTAGCTGAGCATCTATAAGCCAATCAAGCAGTTTATATGTTTTACGGTCATTATTTTTCCCATCAATTAACTTGATGGTTTCCAAATATCTGAGGGTTCCTCCTGAGATGATGCTGAGACCACTGGTTCCAGAGATCAGAGTATCCCAGACTTGCATACCTGGGAGCAGTGTACTCTCTCCTTCTTGAAGAACCTTCCCCTCCAGATATTTAAGCCCCTTTTTAATGGCCCGATTCTCGCGGAATTTTTCTGACTGCCCCAGGGTCCAAAGAAAGAATAAGCTACTCCAATAACAGGATGCGGTTTCTGTAGGTAAACTGGACCAACCACCATCTGAATTTTGCCGAGCAATTATATCTCTCATTAGCTGCTTGATGATTGGGCTGCCTTCTAACTGGTATACAATCGCCAGATAGATTGCCTGGGCATGGTGATGTAGTCTCAATGGTAAATTCTGCTCAGCCAGTGCTCGTAGAACTTCCCGCATACCCAGCATCACTTTATCCTGTTTGTGGGTTACAGAATAATCAAGGAGTCCTTGTAGAACTTCCAGCTGTTTCAAAAGTTGAAGGGTTTGAATTTGAGCATCATTCAATCCAGTGGTTTTACCATCAATCGGCCATAAACCAATGGCACTCTGGTCTGCCAGAATTTTCCGTCTGGGCTGATGCTTTCTCAAGTTTTTTTGTAATGCTAAGAAATCTTCAGAAGACGAATCCTCTAGAATATCCTCTACCAGTTGATAGCGGATTGGGAGAGGTGCTGCCTTTAATAGAACGGGAATTGGATTCTTCTTAAAATTTATCATCCAGGGATACTGGTCCATATTATGAGGGTCAGGCAACATATGGATAAACTAAGACCAAAATACAGTCTAACAAGGCAAACTATAGGAGCTAATAAAGGTTTCTTGTGAGTTAACGTAATTATTATTTAAGCTGAGACATTATTTCTAACTGCTGATGGAGCATCCTGGACATCTAAAACGGTTGGCGGAATTAAAATTGCAGTAATTACCCCAAAACCTGCGTTGTTTACACCAAGTTCATCTGATTATGAGTCACCTACAGGGTGCTTTGGGATTTAAATTATCCGGCTTCGCTCTACGAGCTACGCCGGGATTACCCCAAAACCTTCGGGTGTATATATCAGGCAGGTCTATTTGCTTATGAGTTGCCTATAGAGTGCTTGGGGGGGTAAAAAAAACCCTGGTGATGAGCCAGGGTCTTGTTCGAGGAGAGTTACGGTCCTAACAGTTGCAGTTGCCTCCGCAATTGCAATTGCCACCGCATCCACAATTCGACTGTGCTTTAGGTTTCAAAATTGTAAAACCTTCAGCATGTTCGTCTTTGTAGTATTCAACACTGGCACCTTCCAACTGAGCAAAGCTCGCTGGATCAACCAGAACACGGACGCCCTGTGAATCGAAGACATTGTCTTCGGGATGTTGCTTATTCTCCAGAGACATTCCATAGGAACCATTTGAACAACAGCCTGAGTTTGCATAAATGCGAAGACCACCCTCATCGGAAAGGTCCTGCTGGCTCATGAGACCCTTAATCTTCTCGGCTGCAGTTTCTGTAATTTGAATCATATATATTACCCCATTCAAGTCAAGTTTATGTACAGTTTAAAGATGATTAATATTGTCCCCTATTGCAAGAGAAATCGTATCCTCACTCCTGTGGATCATGCAGTGAGCATAAACCGCCATGCACAGAAATAGTTATCGGGGTGTGGGTCTGGCGGACAGCGCACACAAATAGTCTTGATTCGCGGATCGATGGTTCTTGCAAATTCTGTGTACTCCACCAGCCCAACAGACTTACATGGAAAATCAGCTAGTCCATGCCTGACTCGGGCACCCTGGACGCGACACGCCTGCATTTGAAACAGGAAGCTATCCTCTGTCTCCTCCAAAATTGACTGTTTGTTAAGTCGGGAGTACAATCGATAACCCAGGGCTTTTTCAAGCCTTCCAAACCAGAATCGTCGGCAATGTTGTGCCGTTTCATGATTCTTCTGGCCTCTATTACAGTAAACTGTCTCCACGCCTCAGTATCACATTCAATGGCAGTTTCCATTCCGTGCCTGGCCTCGATTGCCTGAAACCAAAGGCCATCATGGGCGAGCCAATTCTTGGCAAAGTCATCTAACATTCCAACGAGCTGTTTCCGTGATAAATGATCCAGATTTGACATAGATATTTCCTGTTCCAATATTGCTGGTTAGTGGATACACCCCTTTTCCGGATTGTCGATCAAGGTGCCGGATACATAAGCAGAAAGTGCATCATCAACTGTTGGTATGTCAGTAATCAATGATTCGATGTTGGCTCCACGAAGGTCTTCGTATATGCGACGACCCATACCTCTGGCAATGACCACATCGCAATCCTTCAAAGCTGCCAGGATTCCCTCATGGGAATGTCCATGTCCTCCCTCGTGCTGATGCTCACCTTGCTGCAGATGATGGGTAAAGACGTTTTCACGATAGTCCTTTGATTTAATTGTTCCATCAATTAGTTCAGCAATCACGAATCCCTTGGTCCTGCCAAAATGCTGTGCTATTGATCTTTGGTCGTTGGATGCGATCCCAATTTTCATATATACCTCTTTTCATAATTTGTGTTATGGTTAAACATCGGCATCAATATAACTGCTATTTAGCAAGTAATTAGCTGATTGTTTTCATTAGAGTAATTTGGTTGCTACTAGTTGGTTTTGTACCTCATTGCAACCCTTGTTACACACACATAACAAAGAGGCCTAAGTATTTATTATTATTCACAGATAAAAATACTTATATTCGACGATTCGACCCACCGTTCGACGTGATATAATCTGCTGATTGGCACATTATTTGTTATAATTAAGTTTGCGTTTAATCATGTAATATGAGTGCGGGGAAAAAATGTTATTCACTTATACATTATCTAGATCACTAATAAAATCAATAATTTGGGTTTACTGAAAGGACTGTATCATGAAAAAAATGCTTATTGTGCTATTAATCTTAAGTGTGGGGATGGTTTATTCTCAAACAGATACTGCAGAATATGTCGGCTCAAAAAAATGTAAAATCTGCCACAGCAAGGAAGAAGTGGGTTCTCAGTACTCAATCTGGGAAAACGGCCCCCATGCTCGCTCTATGGAATCATTGAAAACCGATGCAGCGAAGGCAATTGCCAAGAAAATGGGGCTGAAAGTAGCACCCGATCAAGCTCCAGAATGTCTGTCCTGTCATGCTACTGGTTGGGGAAGCGAGTCTGGATATCAGATCACTGTTGACCCGCTGGATAAAAAGGCTGTCAAGCTGAACGAGGATCTGGCAAGTGTAGGTTGTGAATCCTGTCATGGTGCAGGCAGTCTCTACAAATCTAAGAAAACAAAGGCCGCCATTGCAGATGGTACTATCACCCGCGAATCTGTAAATCTCCTGACCATCTCAGAAAAATCATGTACGGTGTGTCACAATAAAAAATCACCGACCTATAAGCCATTTGATTATGCGGTTCGTATCAAGGAAGTTTCTCATCCAGCACCTGGAAAATAGAGAGACAACTGAATGAAAGTCAGAATAGGCTCTCTGCTTCTCCTCCTCTGCCTCGGCATCTCCATTGGACAGACCAAGCAGGTCACTGTCGATATACCAGATAAAATTGAAATTGGTTTATTGGAGAACATTTTCAATCCAGTCCTATTCGACCACAAACTCCATGCCGATATGACAAAAATGGGTGGGGGGTGTAATACCTGTCACCACCATGGTTCCGAAGGTGTTTACGAACCCTGTGCAGACTGTCATGTGAGCGAAGAAGAAAATGCTTCCATGACCATGCCCACCATTAACGGTGCCTATCACCGGAATTGTCTGAACTGCCACCAGAGTTGGACTGGAGACAAGGTTTGTGAAACCTGTCATGTTCAGAAAAAACTGAGATTCAATATTCGTAAAAAACTGGATTCAACTGATCTTTTAGCTCATCATCATGAAGAAATCATTGTACCCAATATCTTCAACTTTGTATCCCCAAAGAGCAAGCAAAAGCCAGTTGTGTTCCAGCACAAAGAGCATGTCGAGTTGTATAGATTTAAGTGTGAACATTGTCACAGACAGACCAATTGTGCAACCTGTCATAACTACACCCCCTCCAAGAATAAAAAGGTGAGGTCATTAGCTATTCACCACGACCCCTGTAGTCAATGTCATGATACGGGAATAGAGACGGGATGTGAATTATGCCATCGGAGTACAGCCTCAAAGGGCTTTACTCACAGCAACACGGGCTGGGAGCTGAACAAACATCACCAACCCCTGAAGTGCAATCAATGCCATGTTGGCCAAGAACCAATCACCGCGTTGGACAATACCTGTACAACCTGCCATACCAATTTTGAGGTGGACTCGTTTGATCACGCTGTGACCGGATTGCAATTGAGTGAAGACCACGAAGAAATAGACTGTTATGAATGTCATACTGATGATCAATATGATATCACGCCATCTTGTGTGGAATGTCACGATGAAGATTTGAGTTTTCCCACAGATATTCCTGGAGAATTAATCAAGCTTAAATAAGCCCTTAGATGGAGAAGGTCCACATTCTTATGCGATTCACGATTAAAAACATCTTCCCCTGGTTCATTTTGCTCCTGTTCATTGTACCTGCTTTTGCCCAGGATGATGATTATGAACCCATTGATAGTGACCAATGTATCGACTGTCATGAAACCAGTGAGATGGAAACAATCATTCAGGATGATTTGGATGGTTCTATTCATGAGGGGATGGAATGTCTTGATTGTCATATCCATCATGATACCAGCCCACACACTCCAGAAGCTGAAAATTTTGTTGCTGGTTGTGAAGGTTGCCGGGATTGTCATGATGATGCCTCAGAACAATATCAGTCACATGGACGTTCCGTAAAGGGTGAGTGCAAGGATATGCCGACTTGTTCCGATTGTCACGGCGATCACAATATCCTTCCCAGCAGCATGAAAAACTCCAGTGTCAACCCGACCAACCTGGCAAATACATGCGGCAATTGTCATGAGAACATCGACCTGGTCAAACGCTATGATATCCTCATTGAACACCCTGTGGCTATGTACAATAGCAGTGTCCATGGCAAGGCCACTGGCAGAGGCAATACAAAAGCAGCTTCCTGCGATGATTGCCACTCTTCAGGAGGTTCTTCCCATGGGATATATCCTCCAACTAATCCAGAATCCTCCATTTATCATCTTAATATTCCAACCACCTGCGGGAAATGTCACCCGGCAGAAGCCAAAGACTATTGGGAAGGTATTCATGGTAAAATGGCCAAACGCGGGATGGCCAACGCCCCGGTCTGTACCAATTGCCACGGCGAACACGGTATCATCTCACCTTCTGATCCCAGATCTCCTGTCTCTAAGCTTCGGGTTGCTTCAGCCACCTGTGAGCCCTGTCATGAGTCCACGGTTCTCAATGAACGTTTAGGGACCAAACGTGGCAAGGTCAGTAGTTATGTTGATAGTTATCATGGACTGAAAAGTATGTCCGGCGACATCCATGTTGCAAACTGTGAATCCTGCCATGGTGCACACAGGATTTTACCCAGCACGGATTCTACCTCATCCATTCATCCAAATAATCTGGCGACGACCTGTGGCGAGTGTCATCCCGGAATGAGTGACAAGCTTGCCGCAGTAACCATCCATGGTATGGGTGATACAGACCCACGAGCGCCTCTGGCAGTACTTATCGAGAAAATCTACATTCTACTCATCGCTGTAACCATTGGTGGGATGTTCCTGCATACTGTCCTGGACTACTTAAAACAAGTACGCATGACAATGAAAGGACCTTCAGTTCGGCGCATGCGAGGTTTGGAAGTCGTGCAACACACCGCATTGCTGGTATCCTTCTTTACGCTGGTGGTTTCAGGTTTCTCCCTGCGCTTCAATGAATCCTGGATTGCTGAGTTCTTCTTTGGCTGGGAAGGTGGATTTGAATTCAGAGGCGTGGTCCATCGTTATGCAGCGGTCTTTATGATTGTCACTTCTGTATGGCATCTACTCTTCCTGTTCACCAAACGTGGAAAGCAGTTTGTTAAAGATATGGTTCCTGGTTTGCGGGATATTCGTGAGTTCTGGGAAATGGTGCTGTACTTCTTTGACTTTAGAGATCATGAACCACGATTTGGCCGATTTGCCTATGCTGAAAAACTTGAATACTGGGCTGGTGTCTGGGGCAACATAGTCATGATAGGAACCGGTTTGGTGCTCTGGTTTGACAATTTCTTTATTCAGAAATTTTCCAGTGGCTTCATTGATGTCTCCCTGGTCATTCATTATTGGGAAGCCTGGCTGGCAACCCTGGCCATTCTCATCTGGCATCTCTACAACACTGTTTTCAGACCCAGTGTAGCTCCCATGAATACCAGTTGGTTATCAGGTAAGATGCCCAGGCAAATGTTTGAGCATGAGCACGGTGGTGCAGAACCAGACCCTGAGCTCAACCCACCTGAGGTGGAGGAAGATTAAACTGATTTAATCAGAACTCTGACAACCTTAAAAACCCCCAGCTGACATTCAATACAGCTGGGGGTTTTCGTCTCCACCACTCCCCGAGATATTACCTTAGCATCCCTCTATCAAAATCATTCAGGAAACTTTGTCCTGAATAATTTGATGGATCCAATTGATTAAGAGTCAAATGGCTGTGTTGCGTAAGTAGCTATGGTTCAGTGAGTTATGAGATACTGAAACAGTCGGTATCCCGCTGGTATCCCCAATTTTGTAGATATTTCTTGCAAACTAAGAGCACAGGAGTTTCACATAACCTGACTACAATTTGGGATTAGATCAATTACTCAACTATATTCTTCACGTATTCCAATTAACAGAGATCGACTAACTCGGATTCCCGAATTGATCGTCTCAAACATTTTCGGGGATTCTTTTTGTGACCACAAGTCGAAGGAAACTTAGGGCAATAGTTTTTACTGATATTGCAGGATTCACGGCGCTCTCTGCCAAGGATGAAACAAAGAGCCTCGCACTTCTTGATAGACAGCGTGAGCTCCTAAAACCAATTGTTACAAAATATGAAGGTCAATGGATTAAGGAAATCGGGGATGGTCTTCTGCTGTGTTTTGAGAGCTCAATCCAAGCATTAGACTGCTCAATTGAAATTCAAAAAACACTAAAAGAGGAGCCTGGGCTAAATCTGAGAATCGGTATACACCAAGGTGATATTTTTGAGAAAGATGGTGATGTCTTTGGAGACGATGTCAATGTAGCATCACGAATTGAGCCCTTTTCTGCGGTTGGTGGAATTGCCATTTCAGATAAGGTGCAGCACGATATATCAGGAAGTCCAGTTTACGAGATCAAGTTTGTTGGGCAACCAAAACTCAAGGGAGTGAAACAAGATATTCGTGTTTATTGTCTCACTTCACACGGATTAACCCCAACAAAACTTTCTGATGTATCAGCAAAGCTTGAAAGTCAACCAGGATGGTGGATCAGGTACGCCTCATCTGGAACCATTGCAATATTGGTGGTGGTGTATATAGTAATAGCCCGCGGCAATGAGCTTCCATCAGTTGGTGTTCTTCACATCCAAAATCTGAATAATAGCGCTGAGGAGTATTGGACACGGGGCGTGACTGAGGATTTAATTATTGAGTTGGCGAGTACTGGATTGGTTAGAATCCCACCGCTCGCGGATATTCTCAGGTTCGGCACAATAGATTTCTCAACACAAGACATAGCTAATCAACTTGGTGTAGAGCATCTTCTTGTGACAAGCATGCTACTTGAGGATAGGATCGTTAACTTTAGAGCCCAACTGGTGAATCCTGCGATAGGTTCGGTTGTTTACGCTAACAAATGGAATCAACCTGTCGACAGTCTCGCTCCTATATCGAAACAACTAACATCGGGCATACTTAATAGTCTGGGTGTCAAAGATCGAAGTATACACCTGACTTCAATCCCTCATCCCGAAGCATATGAACTATATCTAAAGGGAAAGTATATATATGATAATCGCCAAAATCTTGGAGATTTAGAGCAATCCCAATCACTATTCAGGGAATCCTTAGAAATAGACAAGAATTTAATTGATGCCCAGATCTACCTGGGTAAGAGTTTTTTTGACAGGGGTAACTACACAGAGGCTCTCAACATTTTTCAGGACTGCTATACTCGCTCTGTAGAACTTGGAAACAGTAGGTACATTGCTGAATCACTAGTGAATATCAGTTCGATTTTCAACAAATGGAGCAAACACATTGATGGTCTTGAGTATTCCAAGCAAGCGCTTGAACAGATTAAAGAAGTGAATGATTTACACACTGAGATTTCGGTTCATAACGCATTAGGTGAATCGTACATATCAATATTAAAGGACTGGAAGTATACCGAACTTAAGAAGGCTAAAAGGCATTTTAAGGTTGCACATCGTATTGCTCAAAAAAACGGTTTTATGTCCGAAGAGGCCACTGCGCTTTTGAAGCTAGCAGAAATAGAAAAGGCGAAGGCACATAATTGGGGGATGGTGTTCCAGAATAAGGTGATGTCGCAAGGGATTTCACGGAATCGATTGGACATAGAATACATTGAGCTTTTTGAGGATTACCACAATTCTAAATGGAGAACATTGCTCGAAAATAGTATCGAGATCAACAAGTCAATTAAGAGTAAAGCTCGTTTAGCTAGAGCCTATTATGCAATGACAGAATTAAGCCACGATGAAAAAGGTGCTAATACTGATGCAGGCTCTTATTGCGAGAAGGCATTAAGATTAGCGGAAGAAATTGGGGATAAAGCATTTCAGGTAGATTGTTATAATAAGCTCTGGATATATATTGAAAATTTTGAAGCTCTAGATGTAGAGTCTGAGAATTTTCTTATTCAAGAGCAATTACTTAAGACTGCCTATGCAATTGCACAGGATATAGATTATGGTGAAGGTGTGTTTTGGTCAGCCGATTACTTGGCTCTTATTTACAGTATGGGTGGAATGCTTAATTTGGCGCTTGAATATCAAAAAATCGCGCTAAATAAGGCAATATACATGGATATTAAAGATTTTGTTAAAGCAGAAGAGACATCGCTTCAGGGACTTGAAGTATGGATGAAGAATCTTCGAGCTGAGGGTTTTGATCTAGATCTTCCTTATGGGAATCAGTTAATGGAACGCAAGCGTCAAGAGCAAGAAAACAGCTCGAATGACAGCTTGAATAATTAGCCTCCCTGCTTTGCTTGCAGAATCGATCCTCTCTTCTGCCCTCGGATAACAGATCCGACGCCTGAGTCATGCGAAGTCAATCCAGGTAAGGATTTAGGAGGGTTGATGTATAGCGGTATCCCAGATGTATCCCCAATTCTGGACGATATGATCTCTTATGACCCGTTATGACCCAACTTCAAGATTTCGGTGACGAATGCCCTAAAACCACAAAACCCTTGCAGGGCTTACCCTGCAAGGGTTTCTCTTTGTACACCGCCTCCCCCTACGCTCTACGAGCTACGGCGGGACAGGCAGGACTCGACCCTGGAACCAATTGATTAAGGGTCGATTGCTTCTTGTTCTCAAGCTCCTGGTATTGCTGATTTCCGGAGATTGGGCGAAACAAAACCCCGAATGGATCAAGCCTAGTGTAGATACAAGATTCAGGGACATAAAGGAATCCCGGACTATAGCTAAACTCTATAATCCAGGATAATATTCGTAATTAAATGATTCTAGACGATGTGCAGGGCTTCGACTAGTAGACATCCCTCAAATGCTTGGCATCATGACACTTCAGCGTACAGGTTCCATGTCCTGGTTCCAAACCTTCCACCTGCTTCTCCCCGTTGATGCTGGTAATGTGAGACTGATTCAAATCAATGAGACCAGGGGAATCAACACTACCATGTGGATTGTGACAAGCGGAACAACTATAACCAGCCCTATTGATATGGATATTATGGAATTTGAAGCCATCATTTCCGGTAATCTTGCGCTGGTCATGACATTTAAAACAAAGTTCCTGCTCATCAATGCTGGCATAGGGGAAGTCACTGTAAGGTGCTTTGAGAATATGGGGCAAACTTGAACCGTGAGGACCCTGAGGGCCATAGGGATCGTCATTCCCATGACAATCAGAACAAGTGATTAGGGATTGTTCACTCCACCCATCTTTCAAACTTGGGACACGCTGTGACAATCCGATACTTTCAATGGGATGGAAGCTTCGATTCCCTACGCTGAGGAGTCTGGCAACATCATTACCAGGATTTGCGTTCTGATTTTGGCCATGACATTTGTAACAAACTTCATACTCATAATCAACCTGATTTTTCCGAAAGCCGATAGCATCAACACCTTCAACAAAGGCCAGACTTCCATCGAGGACAGGCGAAATATTTTTTTCAGTTACTGCATGTGGATTGTGGCAATCACCACAACGGACAAAACGATCGTCAGCTAAACCAAAATTCCATGGAGAGTCTGTATCAGAATCGTAGCCTACATCGGTGACATTGGGATTGATACGGATGGGATGGGTAAATGGCTTTTCAAATACTTCTTCAAGATTCTTTATGCTGGCGATTTCCGTATCTTCGTCAGTCCTTCCATCATGGCAGCTCAGACAAAGTGTGTTTTCATCGGCCTTAAGTAATTTTGCATTAGTAGGTAAGGTATGGATGGAGTGGCATTGCAGACAGGCAACTTCCTCAAGCTCAGCATGCAAGGGATTCTGGGGATTCCCATGTGTAGACATTTCCCAGTTCTGCATATGATGGCATTCCATGCAAATTTCAGAGCCCTGGTTTGATACTCTCAGAAAATGACCCTTCTCATTGTTATGAGGATCATGGCAGGTGATACAACCAACCTGATTCTGATTGGTGAGCATCAATGCTGAAGATTCATCAGGATGACTGATTTCCTTCCCTGATTTGGGGAAATTGAAAAGGTGCATGTTATAATTTGCTGGTGCCCGAGCCTCAGAAGCAGTCATGTTAACCTGGGGGTGCTTCTGGTCACCACGATGAGGGAAACTGCGAGCCATTGATCCATCATGACAGGATAGACAATTCCGACTGCCTGGATCCAGGGTGTGAACATGCTCATCTCCAGCGTCTATTTCTTTATTTATATCGAATCTTGGAATTGAGATCTTTCGATACCACAGGGGTTCAACAGCAGTAGCCTTATTGGGCACATGACATGAACGACACAGGGAGAAATCAACAAGAACACTATCCAGCATGAGCCCATTTTTATTCATCATCAGGTTATGGGGAGTTGCTGCAATCTTACTCTTACTCCGCAGATCCTCAAGCCCTTGACCCATTAGGGACACGGCTAGTACACAAAGAATTGGAATAAATTTTAGCTTGATCATAGTTGCCTCACAAAACGCATCCATACTGAGAATTTTTCATCAAATATGGTATCGGGTTTACCCTGAGCTTGAACTTCAAGTGCCCAATTGAAATAGTGCATATTCACTTTTATAAATGAATTAAGCCAGAGATAGTCAGGATAGATTTCAGATTGATAACGATACATGCTGATCAAATTCAAACTACTGCCAGGAGACATATGATAGGTGAGGCGTGTATTCATGTGAAGACGTAAATCACTCTCGTCACCCAGATCACTTATAGCCAGATGATCCAGAGAGGCTCTCAGCTTGCGTTTTACGTATTTAAATTGAATGTTGTGTGTGATGGCATTGCGCAAGGTATCCTCTGAAAAATCGAGATCCGTTCCAAAATGATTCAATAGCCCGAAGGTGTTGGCGACTTGAACTTTTTGACCCGGCCACAGATCAACGGTTAAATCCAATCGATGGTCAATATCATATTGTGGATCCTCGCTTACGCCATCCTGCCCAATAAATATTTCACCTTCTGAATGATCACTTACGCCAACGCGTAATTTTCGATTCTGTAAAAGCGGGATACGTTCCTCTAATTCAAAGCGCATATCAAGACCGGATCCAAATCGGTATGATTCCTTATATCCAAACTGGAACACACCCAGAGCAGTAGACCGGTTGCCAAGACGCCAATGCACTCCGGCGAGATAAGCTCTCCAATGGAATTGGGGATCCCCGCTAATCGGTTTGACCTTACTCCCCTCGGTAAGCAGTTGAAAGGCCATGGTCTCACTTTTTTTCCATCTGTAATCGACATCATAAGTTTGTGTGTTGAGATAGCTGCCACGATAGGCTGCCTGCTGATTGTTGAAGTGTGCCCAGACAGTGGAACGGTTGGATAACTGATAGTTTACACGCTGGTAAACACGCCAATAGGCATTTCCGCCATAATTATACACGGAATTTATTGCTGTCCAGTTTAAGCCCTTTGAAGGGCTTCCGTACCACTGAATGGACATGTTGGATCTGTCGTCGTCCCCGCTTGTAACCTCATTGGTGATCAAATCTTTTTCGCCACGAAAACGGAACTGTAACCCCAGGAGTTTTTGTTCGAGATGAAGTTTAGCAAATTGGTGGTCTATTGTGTTGGTGTCTCGTTTGGAATTTCTGAATCCATAGGCTAGAAGTAATCGTCCGTTATTGGGGAGGCTGGAACGAAATTGAAGCCCACTGACCTGCTCCCTATGCTGGAGGCTATCCTGAGCAATCTGCATGGGATTTCTCAATTGAGAATAGCTGAACATCTCAATGGTGGTTTTTCGAGATGGCTGAAGTTGTGCTTTGGCTTGGAACTCAGGAACAAATTCCGTCATTTCAAGTTGAGAGGATCCTCTGAGGATTCCTCCGCCAGTTAAACTATAGTTAAAATCCAGATAATTAAATTGCTGCTGGATGCCCCAGTTAATGCGTTCCATGTGGACTAAATTGTTATCGGCCCCAGCATCATTCGAGAGTATTCCAACTCGACTTTCAACTCTACCCATACTTGTCAAATCAAGTGCGAATACCTGACTGCCAAGCAAAACAATACTGATAACACCTATCACCATTAATCTCATGGGAGGTGTTGTCTGATGTGTATAATTAAGTTTCATGTCCCCGCTCAGTCCTGTGCGAAATAACGAAAAATTTGCACCCTGTTATTAAATGGATCTGCAACAAACAAACGCTGCTCATGATCAATAAATAAATTGCGTGGCATCAGAAATTGACCCGCCCCTGCTCCTGTTTCGCCGAAATAGAAAAGCAGAGCGCCAGCAGGATCAAACATTTGGATGTTTCCAAAAGCAGCATCGCCAACAAATAAAGTACCATCTACTGCAATCGCAATACCCTTTGGAAATGCAAAACTGCCGGGCACCTGATCATATTCACCAAAACTGCCTATGAAATTCAAATCGGGATCATAGTGTTTAACCTTCCTAGCCATCCCATCCAGTACATAAATATTACCATTGGCTGCATCAACTGTGATGGCAATGGGACTCTGTAAAAGACTCTTGGTATGTCCAACCCGTCCCACCTGAGCTAGATATTCACCCCCAGGAGAAAAAATGAAGATTCTATGGGCTGGCGGATCGGCTATGAGTAACCGATTGGAATGTGCATCGTAGCAGAGACCTCCCGGTCTTTGCATATCAGAATGATTCATGGTCCCTAACAGATTAAACTCATAATCAAGGATATGCACGTTGCCACCCATCAAATCACTGACAAAAATATTATTGGGACCCGCTGCAATGGACGTGGGATGTAGAATCTCAGGCAGATGAACTCTTCCACTGTTCAGCCATTCCCCTTCTACTTCAGTATAGATAGAGATAAATCCAGATTCAGACTCAACAATGAGCAGACGTCCTTTTTGATCCACAACCATGTCGGTTGGTTGATTCAGGGTAAATTTTCTCTCTGGTCCCACAATCATACCCAGAAAACGACTGAACAGACCTGCAGGTGTATCCTGAGCTCCCTCAATAACCTGTTCCAGGGTTAGATAGGGCTGTGGCACATCAGCAGGGTAATTCAAGCTCTCACCTAGCTTGCTGCTAGAAGCACAGCCAACAAGTCCAGACATGAAAATCACCATTATAAGTGACATAGCTGTTAAGCGAGTTTTAAAAGATCTGATGACTCTCATCTTAGTATCTCTTTCTCTTAACTGGATCATGGTAGTAGTTGTATTTCCATAATGTGCTTTCGCCGTGGCAATCAGTACAAAGGGTAAGCTGGCTGGGGTTGCGTAAGAATGATGTGAGGTCATTGCCTTCCTGGCCATCATCGCCTCCCTTGCTTCCCAATCCCAACTTTTGAAACTCCGGTTTATAAGACCAGGAATGGGGATTGTGACAGGTAAAGCAATCGATGTGTCCAACGGTCATACTGGGACCAGCTTCGGTAAAGAGGGGGAAGTCCAACCAAACTCCCGTTCCTCGTGCCGGCGGTGTCAGAATGCCAAATTCACGTGGATGGCTGTACCCTTCAACCACCTTGGCTGAGGCTGAACCCTGTTCATTATGACAACTGAAACAATGTTTTTCATTAAAACTTGCACCAGGAGCATCGCCCCATTTTGCCAGAATGCCATATTGCGTCTCAGCATTATGAGGCGCATGGCAAAGACTACAGGCACTCCTGTCTGCTTCAGTCAAATCATGATCTGTATTCAAAATAGTTTCCTGTTCAGGATGACAGTCAAGGCAGAGTTTTGGTTCGGGCCAGTTTGAAATGGTTAGAAATGAATTTCTATCATCTCCCTTCAAATCCACTGTCCGGGAAACCTCAACTTTTTTACCCCATTTGTGGGGGTCATGACAGGTGTTACAGCTAAGTAAGGTTTGTCCATCTTTTTTGTAGCCACGAAGCTTGCTTTTTGATGTAAAAGGCACGCCAATGGGATGGTTGTTATGAACCACTGAAGTTGCAAAGTGTTGGCCATCATGACAGCGCATGCAGAGAACGGTGTATGGATCATCTTCCGTTGATCCTGCCAGAGCATCTGTATGAGCCCCATGACAAACGGTGCATTGACCATGCAAGGTATTTGATTCTCTGAATAACTGTTGGAAACCTTCACGCGCTACACTGTGGTCAGAATTAAACATGCTCGACTGGCTGGCGTGACAAGTCACACACAACTGACCCTGGGCATCATCAGGCAAGCGCAGGAAAGAAGTATATTCAGTACCCTCTTCATTGCCGGCATTCACGGCATGCTTGTTGGAAAATTCCCATTGATGTGGATCGTGACAAGATTTGCAGAGCAATTTGTCGCCAGCTTTGATTCCCAATGCTGGAATATTTTTTCTTAATTTGATATTTGATACGGGGTGACCTGCGTGGGTAAATACTTTTTGCTTGCCTAATCCATTATTACTATGACATCCAACACAGTAGGCATTCTCCCCTGCTTTCGGATCAATTGCCATGGCCCACATATGCTCGGCTTTACCATTGTGGCTCACATGGCAAGCAGCACAGGGGTCATTTCCCCTGAAATCTGGTCCCATATTGCCTGTTTTATTTTTCAAGGAGCTGGCAAGATCATGATCAGTGAGCTTAATGTTAAAATAGGCTTCATGACAAGAGGAGCAGAGTTTGCTGCGATCCTTGCCTACCACACCATTCACAGGTTCTTTCCCATGAATCGGGTGACAGGTCATGCATTCCATAGTACCGTCTTTACCCCAAAACGTACTCTTTGGCATTGTGTTATTTGGAGAGACTTTCACTTTTATTGGATGGTTTTTATGATTTTGAGCCTGATTTGAGTGACAGTTGAGACATAAATCAGAATTTATTTTAGCCTTCCGCAGGAAGGGTGCCAGACCACCTGGACGAGTGGGTTTCAAGCTGTGGGGTGTGTGGCAGGTGCCACAGTAAATCTTGCCATGTTTATCAAGGGGTAAATCTTTGATATCGGCATGCTTCACATCCATGTTCCCCTGATGATTCCCAGAAGAGAATATCTGGCGCGAATCCATCACCGTTCCATCGTGGCAGGTAAAACACATTGCTGCCATGGGAATGCGAGCAGGCATACCTTGAATCTGAATGGGTGCATCTATTTTGGGAAGTAATGATTTTTCAGGATCAATATTGACATGCCAGGTGACATGACAGGTGACACAATCGAGGCTCACTTTGCGGCCATCTGGATTGTGTTGACCAAAGGCAAAAGTATTGCACAGTGCCAGGACAACAAGCGAGATGAATAATCTTTTCAGACTGTTCATCATTTGATCCGCCAAACGCTAACTTTACTGGCGAATGACTCCACGACCCACAGACGGTCTTGTTTATCAATATAGACCCCCATGGGAGCAGATAAGGCGAGCTTTTTCCCATCGTTGGTGGCGATACCTAAATATTTTCCAGAGATGGAAAAGGCTTGAATCGCTCCTGTGTATCCATCAGCCACCCACACCCGGTTTTTTGAATCCAGGGCAACCCCTTTGGGTCTGAATATTTGTCCTTTTTCAACGCCTTGTTTGGCAATGAATTGTGGGTAGCGACCACTGGGTGAGAATGAAACAACTCTGCGGTTGAGGATGTCTCCGATAATGATTCTATTTTCAGGTCCAGCGGCCAGGAAACCTGGATTGATAAATTCACCAACCTTGTCCCCTCTTTTTCCCCAGTAATATTTTTCTTTAAAATTATTATCCAGAACTGTGATAGTATGATTGCGACGATCTGTCACCACCATATTGTCATCCATGCTAATGACGTCAACGGGTTCAGTTTGATGATCAAGCTTGACAACCTGGCTAATCCGTCCGTCCATCCCCATTTTCAGTAGCCGTGAACGGGGTGTGTCTGCAATCCACAGCGCATCATTAATCCAGGCGATTCCAACTGCTTTGAAAATAGATTCTCTTTGTGGTTTGATTACAACCAGCTCACCACTTGCTTTGAGTTGAACCACTCGATCATTCATGCCGTCCAACACAAATACATCACCCTTATCATTACCGCAGATATCGCTGGGGAAGCTAAAGTTAGATTCAATAACTCGGACAGATGAGAAGCTTATATCCTGAGCTTCAAGAGCCTGGACCAGGCAAGAGCAGGTAATCAGAAAAACGACTAGAAGTTTGTTTGCTCTCATGGATTTTCTCGAAATCTTTTACTACTCGAAGACCGGTGGGAAATAGAATGATTCATATTTTTCAACCATTCCTACAACAGCTGAGTGACGCATTTCATTTAATCTTTCACCTTTAAACCCTAAGGCTTCCCAGGGAAATGGTGACGATTCAGAATGGCATTTAGAACAGGTGAGCGCTACTTCCCCTACCAGGGCTTCGGCCTCGTTTCTTACCTGGATTTCATCTACAAGCTTACCAGCGTCAACTGATTTGCGGTATTCCATCAATTTTTCTGTGCTGTAGGGGGTGAAAATTCTGCTTTGAATATTACCATCATAAATCACAGGAAGAATTTTACTAATGAAGTTTTCTGTCCCGGATAGCTGGCCATCGCCATCCCGGGTCAATCCAAAGGGGCCCTGTCGAGTGATGGAATTATCCACACCAAAATCATACCATTCAAATTTTATGGGTCGACCAGACTTTTCGTTCATATGACAGCTCATGCATGACATATATCTTGAGTGTTGGTTGTTGAAAGCCCGTGTTCTCAAGTCTTTTTTATGGGGCCAGAGCGAATGGCAGTTCAGACAATTCTCCTGCTGCTCCATGGGTAGAAAATAGCGTTCTGTTGTTCGATGAAAATGACTCTGACGATTCTCGTAACTATCATAATAGTTGTTGAGCTGCTCCACATAGTCTGGGAAACGGGATTCAGAGAGGACTTCGGTTTCATGAGGAGTATCATGGGAAACAACTGCCTTGATGAGGGTGACGGAAATAAGGGTTCCCAGGACGAGAGCCAGAAAACCATAAAAAACCTTCAACATTGTTTTCATTTTGAAGCCTCCTCTCTGGCTTTGATTTCCTCCAGCTCGAGGGGATGCTCATATTCCATCTCTTCTTCGGACAATGTTCCTTTGTACCAGACCTTATTTGCAGGCCAGATGCGCGGGTTGAAATGGACATTATAAAAATGCCAGATTATGATGGCTAAGAGTGCCAACATGGCTTCATCGCTGTGGGCGATGTAGGCGATCTGAATCACAATACCTGGTAAAAATTTGCTGAATAGTACGGGGAACCACAATATGATTCCGCTTCCTGCCATGATAAACATACCCCAGAACACCGCCCAGTAATCAAATTTCTCAATATATGAGAATTTGTGAAATCTTGGACGCTCATCAGACAGAAATAGAAAGTACTTCAAGTTCTCTTTGATGTTCCTGCCATCTCTTCCATTGGGTAGGAGATGCATTTCAGCGAGAGAGGGTCTATTTTTGAAGAGATTGTAGCCGACATAAAGAATATGAAAGGCAAAATCAAGAATCATGACTGCTGCAGCGAACCGGTGAACAATACGGGTATTTTCAATCCCTCCAGCGGCTGACATGACGAAACTCCAAAATTCGCTTTCAGGAAACTTGATGGGGAATCCGGTCAGAACCAATATGATAAAAGGTACAAACATGAAAATGTGTTGCAAACGCTGACTGAGAGTAAAACGTGTATAGTCTTGACTCATTTTCCCTTCCTCCGCATCCAGATATCACCGAGCCAGCGTCCAAAATCGAGGAAAATGTGAGCAAAGAGCAAGGCCATGGTACCAGCGGTTAATATTATGAATCCCCATTCTACAAAGAAAAGGATGGGATTGTTTTGAGATGTCGGTTCTGAGTGAATTGCAGACGCAGCAAATTTGCTGGATACATTGGAATGACAATAGCTGTTTGCACTACAAGTTTGTTGAATATTATTGGGGTGAATACTTGAGTTGGGGTCTTTTGCAGGAAGGTTTAAATGGTTGCGGTGACAATCCATGCAATTGGCAACCTCATCCAGACCGCGTTTCAGCGCTTTACCATGGAAGTGTCTTTCATAACCACCAACCTGAGTCAGGTTGACGTCAAATTGTTTCATATGGCCCTGATCAGCGTGGCAGGATGAACACAATTCTACGACATTGATAGAGGCTTGAGCAGTCCTGTGACCAGAATGGGAACTCACATGCAGAATCACACCTGCAAGACCCGCCCCTTCATGGCATCGGGCACAATGCTGACTACTTTCTTGTAGTGCAGCATTATTGATAACATTCCGAAATGTATTTGAGTGGCAGTATTTACAATCAGGTTTGGCCGCATTTTTTTCATCGGAATATTCAGGATTGGAACCATGGGCACTGATAGCATGTGCATCTGCCTGCTCAGCATGTGAGTAACCAGTAAGAGCAAATGGTTTTGTAATGTGACAGGATTTATAGCATTGAACTTTAGCCACTTGTTCAGGGTGTGGAAAGACGTTGATATCCGTGTGACAATCTCTGCAGATAACATTTCTGTGCGTTGAATGGCTGTAAGCATCCGAGGCAATTTCGAAGCTTCGTAGTCCGTCTGCTGGTGTAGCAATTCCCAACAGAGCCAGCCCATGGCATAAATTGCAGTTTTCAGCATCGGCCTGTTGAGCCGTCACCGAACTGGCAGTCAGCATCAGCAGGGACAGAATCAACACTAGCAATGTGGAAGGTCTATAGATCGTGGCAGGCATAGCACAATTTCTCTTTTGATAGGCGTAAAAAACGCTGGTTTTCTCCGTCACCCTCGTAAATCACCTGATCGGCTGCAAGGGTCCCCCGGTTGTGAGTATAGTGACAAGTATTACACTGTATAAGATTATCCGCTGAAAGGGGCAAAGTCAGCCCGAATTTTTTTTGTGTTTCATTAAAGCGTTTTACTGTCGCTTTTTTGGATAATTCAATATTTTTACCCTGATGATTCTGTTCGTGAGAATGGAGAGAATGGCACTTGTTGCAGGTGGCAGCCATATCCAACTGCATCTCTCTGGCAATGGTGGGATGATCATCCTTGCTGGGTTGCTTTGCATGACACTGCAAACAGGTTGAATTGTTGATACTGCCATCGGCTTGAACCTGTTTATGGGGATTCATTTTCTTATAGTCAGATTTATTGTGACAATTGTAGCAAAAATCAATCTCTAGTTTATAGGGGCCCCCTCTTAAGAAGGTTCGGTTGGAGCGATCAATTTTGCAGGCGACCTGGTGACAGGTCAGACACCCCAGACTTCCATCGGTATCCAGCTTAAAATTAGTGGAGATGGACACCTTTTTTGACTTGGGGTTGACGTTTTGAAGCGGATGGATCAGGTCATTTACTGCGACAGCAGAATGGCACTGAACACAAATATCTTTTTTTAGATTTGCTGCGTTTGCTCCAAGTGATTCAGTATGACAAAAAGAGCAGTCTTTGCTCCCGTGTGGATTTTTAACACCTGGAAATGTGAGCTGCCCAAAGAGAAAGCTGGTCAACAAAAGGGAGCCGAATAGAATTCGGCCCCCTCTATTAAAACGATATGAATATGTTTTATTCAAATTGGTTCAATGAATATAAACTATTCCATTGGTAAGTCAGCAGTCAAAGCAGCCCATTTGTGGCTTTCGAGTGCTGAATAGATCATTGAATTTGCACCAAACTTTAAGCTGGTAGCATCATAACCGACTGCTGTCAACCAGGCTGTCATCATGGATGATGTCTGACCGGTCCAGCAATAGGTAACGATTGTCTGTGAAGGATCAAGCATGTCAAGACCATCATTGGCAATTGTCAGTGTTCCAGGAGTAACCTGATAGGCACCAGCAATGTGACCATAATGGTCGTAGTCTGTCAATCCCCAGTAGTTAATGATCTGATAGTTTTCAGGTGTTGCCAGGATTGTTGCAGAGGGTGTTCCCTTAAAACCAGCAAGAATGGCATCAACACGTTCTGCAAGAATGGCAGCGCCATCTGTGAGATCAGTGTCAATCACTGGATCATCCATACCTGAAAGCAGGGCAGGTGCAGCAGCAGTTGACCAGTTGGCATTACCTACAGCAATACTGGCAACATTGCCTGACCAGCTATCAAACTGCATGGCCCAGCTGCTCATACCGAACAGAAGTGATTTTGCATCTGTATATCCACTCAAGCGTAGTGCAACAACAGCATGGGCTGCTGATTGACCGCTATAACAGGCCACTACCACTGGAAGATCAGAGGTGTTTTGGGCCTCGACAGTCGTGAGAACATCGGCAAATACAGGACAGTTGACAGCCATAGGAATATGACCTTCAGCGTATTTTTCCGCAGAACGGATGTCCAAAATAAAGTAGTTAGCTTCGTTTCCAGTAAGTGCGGAAGCTGCCATAGTCCATCCGCTTACCACCACATCTGCATCATATGAATTATCGGCCATATATGTGGTCAATGTTTCAAATGCCGTGGCTGTTTCTTCATCATCAGTGTCCTCACAACTTACCATAAGTCCTAGTGACAACACCAATACCAATACTAGTCTCCAATCAAGTTTCATCTTACCTCCTCGTGGCTTAGTTAACTTGTTTTTATTTGACTATTTACTAATGACATGCATTACAATAACTACCATTTGACTGATCTCCCAAACTCGTAAGTGTGTTGAAGGGAATCTCATCACTCAAATCATCATTGGTAATATCGTTCTCCATGTTTTCATCTATTAAATAAAGCGCATCATTGACTGCTGTATAGGCTCCTACATCACCATGCATGTGGCAACTTGTATAGCAATCATCCGTTGTATAATCCTGGTTTGAATTATTTGCCCAGGCAGTATCAACTAAAGTTCTTTCGGTCCAGCGTTGAATATTATGTGGACTGGTATATTTCCAGGTCTCCATATCTTTTGTCTGAGATAGATCCTGTAAATCCCAGGAACCAATATTCCAGTTTTTATAAGCGTCTGGAGAGACTGGTACGTGTCTCACCGTGATCCAGGCTGATTCAGTATGAGGATGACCCGCATCACCATAATAGGGATTGCGACCAATTTTGAACTGGGGATAAACACGATACTCATCTGTATTGTGTTCATTGTACTCGCTTTTCCAGGTACCAGCATGACAGGTGTTACAATTATTATATTGTTGTGAATGACAGACAAAACATGCCAGATCTGGTCCATCAGAGGCATCTGCATTGGGCCAGTGCATGCGGTGATAAGCATTGTCATCCCTGTCGATTTGATGGCAGTCAATACATTCGGGCAAATCAGCTACTTGATAGCGAGAGGTGTATTCAGCATCGCTCTCACCTTCACCATGCATATCTTCCGTATGACAATCCAGACAAGTATAGCCATAATCATTATGAACATCAGGTACATTACCAGGAACACGTTCCTGGTTGGCATTCCAATCATCTCCTACACGAGATCCGTGACAGGCCGTACAGACGTTCTCTTCACTTGGTGTAGCTAAAAATTTGTGGCTATATCCCACTCGTTGCTCAAGAAAACCACCGCCAGCAGCATGGGGACGGCTGATGTGACACTGTCCACAGGTCGTGTGACAGCTATTGCAATCTTTGGCAAAGCCATCTTTAATCTCGGAGGGACATGCTTCAAATGATTCGTACCCATTTCTCAGGGCTACATGTGCTTTTTCACCCCAGAGATTGCTATGCATGCTGGTTTCGTTGCGAGCGACAATGCCTGCGTGACAGCTTCCGCCACTACATCCCAGTTCACCAATTGCAGAAGGATCGCGCATCATCCCCGTGTGAGCCTCGCGAAATGCTGAGGTATCATCTTTTGCATCAACCAATGAAGATCCACCATGACAACCTGCACAACCAATGGCGGCATGAATGGGATCAATATCAGAAAATGAGTTCACACCACGTGTGGCGTTGATTCTGATTAAAACTTTATCCGTGAGTGCCAACGGCACCGCTCCGCCACCTCAGCCAGGTGCCTCAGCTTCTTCCTCATGTGGTTCCAGATTCAACGCATCAATTATATTTGTCAGAGCCGCTCGATTTGTATGGCAACCTTCACAGGTATAATCCGTCAAATCTCCATCGCTGGTAGGATTGATAGCATCACAACTTAAAAATGAAAAACTCCACACAAGCAGTGTAGCAATCCATAATTTTTGTATTAATCGCATTTGAATTTCACCGATAATATTTTTTTTAGATTTTCAACATTGAGGACCTGTTGGTAAACCACACAGGTTCTACAATTTTCTCCGTTGGTTCGACAAGGTGTATTATCAAAATCCCAGCAGGGTCTACAACTTCTGTCTCCAGCAGGACACGTTTTATAGTCTTCCAGGCAACAGGGCTTCATCTCATGACAAGGCAGCATAGATAGGATGTAGCGAATGCCTGCAAAATTCAGTTTGTTTTCATGAATCTGTTTTTGGATACAAACAATCCATTCAATATCAGAATCAGTATAACGTCTGTGACCTGAGTCCAACTTGTGTGGAACGATCAAACCCTCACGTTCATACAAGCGGAGGCTTTCAACTGAAAGGTTCAACCGTTGGGCAACCTCCCGTGGTGTATGATACACTTCACCCTGGGAAGATTCGGCTGCTGACTCAGTATTTGGAATTATGCTCATTAATTTTTCTGTATTCTGAAATACGGTATTTACAAAGGGTGTGCCAAAAGGATGGGCTAACTGCTAATGACTCTCATTTGAGTCAATTATGTAGAGCAGTACCAACATAAAATGTCGTAGTAAATTAATAAACGTGCTTCACATCAACTGATTTTGTTCAATATTTTGAAGGGAATATAGTTGTTTCGTGATTTCCCTCTGAATTTCGAGAAGACATTCTCGCAACTGAGAGTGACCAAAATAGTAATATTTATACAATGTCTCAGGCATAGAATCATTTGGTTGGTCCTTATTTGAGTGAATATTGGAACAGTGGAATACCTAAAGCATAAACAACCTGCCCACATATCAGCGACTTTTTTTGAGCGAGAGCCGCTCCTTGTGGCTCAATCACTTCTGGGGAAGGTCATTGCAGTGAATTCTGGTACTCAATGGCTGATGGCCAGAATTATCGAAACCGAAGCATATTATCGCCGGGAAAAGGCAAGTCATTCCTCCCTGGGTTACACCCATAAACGAAAAGCGCTCTTCATGTCCCCAGGGACTATATATATGTATTATGCCAGAGGAGGGGATTCGCTCAATTTTTCCTGTCTGGGTGATGGCAACGCCGTACTCATTAAATCTGGGTATCCTGTCGCCAGATATACTGATGATCCCGCGTCAATCCTGTCTATGCAGAATAACAATCCCAACCGAGATGGCAGCAAACGTTCCCTGGCCAGACTATGTGCCGGTCAAACCTTGTTATGCAAATCCCTTAATATCAAGGTTTCAGATTGGGATGCTCAGCAATTGAAACCCCACCATCTTGAGCTCTGGGATGATGCATACTCCCCTGAAAATATTATCCAAACAACCAGACTGGGGATACATAAAGAGCGAGATGCCCACCTACCCTATCGGTTTATTGATATGCGTTTCGCTGATGCCTGTACAAAAAATCCGCTTCGAGTTCGAAACTTTCAGAATGGGAGAGATTACACTATCTTGAAGCCATGAAAAATCGATTTACATACATACCCCTGGTTGTTCTCATTTGCTTTTTCCACCTGTTTGCAGGTCAGGAAATATCATTGGAAGAACAACTACAAAAACAGGGACTGGTAAACATCCACACGTTGGCTCCAGATATCCTGGTTGAGTTGAAATACTCCACATCAGACAATTTTCTTTCAGTGGATACCTATGGAGAATTAGAAAATTGCTATCTCCAGCCCAAGGCTGCAGCCATGCTTAAACAAGCCCAGGACTCACTCAAGAAATCACACCCTGAATTAACCCTTTTGGTTTATGATGGCGCTCGGCCTCGCTCCATTCAGCGTAAGATGTGGGCTCTCGTGGTGAATACACCATCTGAGGACTATGTGGCAAATCCTGATAGAGGGTCCGTCCATAACTTTGGTTCTGCTGTGGATCTTACCATTGCCACTAAGGATGGGGTCCCATTGGATATGGGAACTGCATTTGACTATTTTGGCAAACTGGCTCAACCACGTCATGAAGCTTCATTCCTGAAAGAAAAAAAACTGACTCAGGAGCAGATAGACAACCGTCTTCTCTTAAGAGAAGTGATGACTCAAGCTGGCTTTCAGGCTATCTCCATAGAATGGTGGCACTTTAATGCGGTGCCTGTCAAAGTTGCCCGCTCTCAGTACCGAATTATTGAATAAGGATATCTTAATGCCCCCCAGAATAAAATTGATTATCCCCCTCCTGCTTGTTCTGTTATGCGGAGCAACTGCCAGCAGCATGTCAAAAAAGGATAATCTCCCTGCTGATGAGTTCGCCAGACGCAGAGCCATTTTTCTTGAAGAATTGCGGGGACTTAACGCCTGTGCTATTTTTCATACTGCCCCACAGACCGATCGTAATCATCATGTTGAACATCCCTATCGACAGGACTCAGATTTCATTTATTTGACAGGCTGGCCTCTTAAGGGGGGAATATTGGTCCTTACCCCACAAGCAAACCCGGAGGATAGCGCCGAGGTTTCACTGTTTGTCACACCTCGAAATTTAAAAAAGGAGGTGTGGACCGGTCCCAAAGCTGGAATTGATGAAGCCATCGCTCTCCCTGACGTTGATCAAGCATATGATTATGGGGATTTTTATACCCATCTGGGGAAACTGATCAAGGGCTATGAACGACTTGTTATTTCTTATGGCAGCGACCCTGTTTTTGAGCATGAGTTTGCGGAAAAACTTGAATCCATCAGCAGCCATCCCAGCCTGCTGCAGGAAGCATCTGCGCTACTCAAATCACATCGACTCATTAAGTCCCCTGGTGAAATTCAATCTTTGGAAAAAGCTATTGATGTGACCCGTCAATCACTGCTGGAAGTCTGGCCACTGATTCCTACCATGAAGTTTGAGTATGAGGTGCAGGCTGCCGTTGAATATGGTTTCGCAAAACGAGGAGCTGAACGTCTGGGGTTCCCATCCATTGTCGGAGCAGGCAAAAACGCTACATACCTCCATTATGAAGACAACCGCGGTGAACTCACTGCTGGAGATCTTTTATTGATGGATGTTGGAGCTGAGTGGAATTTCTATTCAGCTGATATCAGCCGAACCCTCCCCATCTCCGGAAAATTCAGCCCTGAGCAGCGTGCAATCTATCAACTCGTGCTTGATGCCCAGCTAGCAGCTATTGAAAAAGTGAAGCCAGGTGTTTCCTGGAGGGAACCTCACAACACTGCTGTTGCATTTATCACTTCTGGGCTGGTTGGTCTTGGATTGCTCGAAGGCGATCCCGGCGATCTTATTCAGGAAAAAGCCTATCGTAAATTTTTTATGCACGGCACCTCACATTGGTTGGGCCTGGATGTCCACGATGTCGGTGGATGGGTGGGTGACGATGGCAAGGCGCACCCCTTAAAAGTCGGGATGGTTCTCACTGTGGAACCTGGAATCTATATTAGCGAGTCAGAAGACGTGGATTCCAAATGGTGGAATATTGGTGTACGTATTGAAGATGATGTGCTGGTAACACGAAAGGGACACCGTGTATTAAGCCAGTCTATCCCTAAAACTATTCAAGAGATTGAGGGTCTGATGCAGCCCTGATAGGCTGCTGATTTCTCAATAAGTTAAACGTTTGACATGCGAATAACTCCCATCTATATTGCGCGGCTTTGACAATGAAGATAGTACTGAACACATTGCCGAGAGGCAAATCAGAGCAGATCTTTGACAGCGTAGCACAACTACAACAAGATGAAAGCATCGAGTGGAAACCACTCCAGTTTGAATTGAAGTTAGGCATCGACCGACAGGGTCAAAATTTTTATCTGCACGGAAAGATTTCTTGCACGGGTCTCTTTATATGTGAGTCCGGCATGGAGGAGTTTGAAGATACCCTGGAGAGCGAAATTGACGTCATGCTCACCTTTGATTCCAAGTTCCTGGAGTCTTATGAAGGAGATGAGATATTTCACGTTCCAGCTCACCAGGCAGAATATGATCTCTATCCTCTTGTCCATGATGCTGTGTTGTTAGTCATCCCTATTTCACATCGATGTGGTCCTGATTGCAAAGCAGGTCAAGACCTGCAAAAAAGTATCGAAGCAAATGAAGTACCGGATGAACGCTGGGCTAAGCTTAAAGATTTGTTCAATGAATAGGAGAATTTAACTCGTGGCTGTACCAAAAAGAAAAACCTCACGGGCCAAAAGAGACAAACGCCGTACACACTGGAAGGCAACTCTTGCCGGTCTTATCACCTGCTCAAACTGCAGCGAACCAAAATTACCACACCGAGTATGTCCCCATTGTGGATACTACAAGGGAAAACAGGTTACCATTCCTAAAGAAGTTTGATTCCAAAAATGAAAATCGTGGTTGATAGTATGGGGGGCGATAATGCCCCTTTTATCAATATAGAAGGTGCTATTCAATATTTGAATGATCCCAAAAGTATTGGTGAAGTCATCCTGGTTGGTAAGGAAGACCTTATTCGCAAAGAACTTCAAAAGAGATCTTTTGAAAGTCCGCGATTACATATTCAGCATGCCTCCCAGGTGGTTGGCATGGATGAATCCCCTACCCGGTCCTACAAGGAAAAAAAAGATTCATCAATGCGTGTGGGTATAGGTATGGTCAAGTCAAAAGAAGCAGACGCTTTTATCTCTGCCGGGAATACTGGTGCTATCATGACCTATTCCCTCCTCTCACTGGGTCGCATCCCTGGAGTCGATCGCCCTGCAGTTGGAGCCTTTATGCCCCACGAAGAAGGTGCTACCCTTTTGCTGGATGTGGGTGCAACAGCTGAAGCCAAACCAAAAAATTTACTTCAATACGGCATCATGGGCAGCATTGTTCATCGTAATGTTACCAAAACCAAGGAGCCCAGAGTTGCCCTCATGAGCATTGGGGAGGAATCTCAAAAAGGAACCCCCTTGGTCAAAGAGGCCAAGCGACTTCTGGAAGAATCCAACTTGAACTTTAAGGGCTATGCTGAAGGCCGAGATATCTTTTTTGATAAATTTGATGTTATTGTTACCGATGGATTTACTGGTAACGTCTCATTAAAGCTGGCTGAGAGTACATTCAAAACTCTATTTAGTATGATCAAGAAAAGAATAGATCGTCCCAGCAGACTTCTAGGTGCCCGGCTAATCAAACCAGTCTTTACCGAACTGATGGGTATTTTCGACCCCAACAATTATGGCGGTTCACCCTTACTCGGCATCAAGGGTATCTCCATCATAGCCCACGGATCCTCAAATGAGAAAGCCATTAAGGCAGCTCTTTTTGAAGCCCAAAGCCTTATCAAATCGAATTTGATTGAGGTCATCGAACAGGAAATTACAAAATCCCTATCCACTATTACCTACACGGATTTGGACGAACAAATCATCCACCATTAACTATTCAGGAAACTAAGTATATGATCAGAGCTGCAATAACTGGAGTCGCCTCCTATGTACCCAAAAAGATAATTACAAATTTTGATTTGGAAAAAATGGTGGACACCAACGATGAATGGATCGTCAGTCGTACAGGCATTAAAGAAAGACATGTCGTAGCTGAAGGTGAAGCCAGTTCTGATATGAGTGTGAGTGCAGTGACCAAGCTTCTGGCTGAAACTGAAACCAAGGCTGAAGAGATTGATGCCATTATTGTGGCAACCGTCACTCCTGACATGCTTTTCCCGTCCACTGCTGCTTTGATTCAGGAAAAAATCGGCGCCACCAATGCCTGGGGTTATGATCTTTCAGGCGCCTGCTCTGGTTTCCTCTTTGCACTTAAATCAGGTTCCTCCCTCATCCAGACCGGCTCAAAAAAGGTCATTGTTGTAGGAGTGGATACCATGAGCTCTATTCTGGACTATACGGATCGAAATACCTGTATCCTTTTTGGTGATGGTGCCGGCGCAGTCTTGCTCGAGCCCACTGAAGATGAAAACTATGGAATGATCGATGATATTCTGCGCATTGACGGTAGCGGTGCCGACGCCCTGTATATGAAAGCAGGTGGAAGCAGGAAACCTGCCACCCATGCCACTATCGATGCTCGTGAACATTATATCTATCAGGATGGACGCAGTGTTTTTAAACGTGCCTCCAATGATATGGCTAATGTCAGCGTCGAAATTCTTGAAAAAAACAATTTTACTGCTGAGGATGTAGGGATTTTTATTCCACATCAGGCAAATAAACGTATCATCGATGTTGCTGCACGAAAAGCAGGTTTCAAAGATGAACAGGTCTTGCTTAATATTGATAAATATGGCAATACAACCGCTGCTACACTTCCCCTTGGATTGGATGAGGTGGTCCGTGAGAAGCGGATAAAAGATGGCGACCTTGTTCTGTTTGCTGCATTTGGTGCAGGGTATACCTGGGGTAGTATTTTACTGCGCTATGGGCCTAGCAAGAAAGGGTAATTCATGAAACGCGCTCTCGTATTTCCAGGACAGGCCTCCCAATATGTTGGAATGGGACAGGACATATTTGACAAACATCAATCGATAAAGGATATGTATGCCCAAGCCAGTGATATCCTTGGCTTTGATGTAGCTGATGTAAGTTTTAACGGTCCCCTGGAAGCTTTGACAAAAACCAAGGTGACCCAGCCAGCCCTGTTTGTCGCGTCAACTGCTCTTTTTTCCCTCCTGCCAAAGTCCTATGAATTTTCCATGACAGCCGGTCATAGTCTTGGTGAATTCTCCGCTCTATTTGCAGCTGGTGTGCTGAGTTTTGAAGATGCTCTCGCTATCGTGAAGGTACGCGCAGAGGGAATGCAAACTGCTGGAGAAAATCAAACTGGAACCATGGCAGCCATTTTGAATATGTCTCGTGAAGATGTCCTCAGAGTGTGCAAACATGCCGCCTTACGTGGTATCGTCCAACCGGCAAACTATAATTCGCCTGGACAGATTGTCATTTCAGGTGAAACAGTGGCTGTACACTATGCCATGGAGATCGCTAAAAATTTAGGGGCTCGCAAGGCCTTGGCCCTGAATGTGAGCGGTGCTTTCCACTCGCCTCTCATGGCAGCAGCCAAAGAGGATCTCAGTGCCATCATAGAGAAAACAAAATTCAATAAAGCTCGGGTTCCAGTCGTCGCCAATGTGGATGCTAAACCCACATCAGATCCCAAAAAAATCAAAGCCAATCTGATTGACCAACTCCAGAGTCCTGTCCTCTGGGAGGATACGGTTCAATACATGGTCAATGATGGCGTTGATGAAATTGTTGAAATTGGTCCCGGGAAGGTTCTTCAGGGACTTGTTAAACGCATTAGTCGAGATATGGTAACTGGCGGAATCGCAAACCAGGAACAATTGGAGGCACTATCATGATTGATTATCAGGGAAAAGTTGTAATTGTTACGGGGTCTACCAGAGGTATTGGCCACCAGATAGCATTGACCTTCGCCGAATTAGGGGCCAAGGTGGTTATCAGTAGCCGAAAAAGTGAGGATTGTCAACGGGTTCAGCAAGAATTTGAAGCACTGGGATATACTTGTCTCGGTGTGGCTGCTGATGTTTCATCCATGGAAGATTGTAAAGCCTTGAGTGCAGCTGCCCTGGAAACTTTTGGCCAGGTAGATGTGTTGGTTAACAATGCCGGAGTCACCAGAGACAATCTCATGATGCGTATGAAAGAAGATCAATGGGATGATATCATGAATATCAATCTTAAAAGTGTCTTCAATATGTCTCAGTCTTTGTTAAGAAATTTTTTGAAATTGCGAGGGGGTCGCATTATTAATATTACTTCCGTTGTTGGACAAATGGGAAATGCAGGACAAGCCAATTATGCTGCCTCGAAGGCTGGTATTATTGGGTTTACCAAGTCTCTGGCGAAGGAAGTTGGGTCAAGAGGAATCACTGTGAATGCCGTTGCACCTGGTTATATTGCCACCGATATGACAGACGCGATCACAGATGAAGCCAAGGAAAAACTGTTTGCACAGATCCCTTTGGGTCGTATTGGAGAACCGCAGGATGTTGCCAATCTGGTAGCTTTTCTGGGGTCACAGCAAGCTGGATATATCACAGGTCAGGTCTTCAATGTTGACGGCGGCCTGGTCATGCAAGGATAGAATTGAACGTTAGGAGGAAAGAATAATATGTCAACCTTTGAAAAAGTACGTGATGTTATCGTCGAAAAATTAGGTGTTGATGCTGCAAAAATCACTGAAGATGCTTCATTTATTGATGATCTAGGTGCTGACTCACTTGATACTGTTGAACTCATTATGCAGTTTGAAGAAGTCTTCGATATTGAAATTCCCGATGAAGATGCTGAAACCATCACAACTGTTGGGAAGGCCGTTCAGTACGTAGACAGTAAGCTTGGATAAGCTTTAGTCAAAACATTCTGAAATAAAACTGGGTTCACTGATGGGTCTGGGGTTGATACCTGGCTTTACGGTGAATCCAGTTTTTTTTATAAAGGAGTACCATGAAAAAGCGCGTTGTAATTACCGGGATGGGGGTCGTTTCGCCGCTGGGGAATGAAATTGATAAATTCTGGAACAATCTGGTGGCCGGAACCAATGGCGTAACCACCCAGGATTGGTTGGTTGAGGAAGGCTTCAATGCCACTGTAGCTGCCACTGCCAAAGATGAAATTCACATTGATGATGTGGTTGATTTTAAAGAAGCACGTCGCATGGACCCTTTTACTCGGTATTCCGTTCACTCCGCCAAGGCTGCCATTGAGCAAAGCGCTCTGGATACTGCAAATGAAGACCCCACTCGCATGGGAGTCATCATCGGAAGTGGAGTTGGCGGACTCTATACCTTTGAAGAACAACACGCCATGCTTATCAAAAGAGGTCACCGACGGGTCAGCCCATTTTTTATTCCCATGATGATTCCAGATATTGCAGCAGGTTATGTTTCCATAATCTGGGGGCTCAAAGGCCCTAACTTCTCCGTAAACTCAGCCTGTGCAACAGCTGCACATGCAGTTGGTCTTGGATTGCGGGCCATTCGCTATGGTGATGCCGATGTCATGGTTTGTGGTGGAGCAGATGCTGCATTGACCCATATGGGCTTTGCCGGATTTGCTAATATGAAGGCGCTTTCATTCAATCCAGATCCAGATTCAGCTAGCCGACCATTTGATAAAGCTCGTGATGGCTTTGTCATGGGCGAGGGAGCTGGTGTTTTTGTTCTGGAGAGTCTGGAACATGCTCAAGCTCGCGGGGCCACTATTCTTGCAGAGCTTTCTGGCTTTGGAATGACAGCTGATGCCTACCATATCACCAGCCCGGCCAGTGGTGGTGAGGGTGCCAATCGTGCAATGAAAATGGCCCTGTCAGATGGCGATTTAAATCCTACAGATATTGACTATATCAATGCCCACGGTACGTCCACACCCGCCAATGACAAAAACGAGTCTATCGCCATTAAAAATGTCTTTGGTGACCATGCCTATAAACTTTCCGTGAGTTCAACAAAATCCATGACCGGTCATCTACTCGGTGCATCTGGTGGAATTGAACTGGCTGCCCTGGTAAAGACAGTAATGACCAATACAATTGCCCCTACCATTCACCACGAGAATCCCTGTGATGAATGTGATCTGGACTATACACCTCGTGTATCAATTCAGCGGGAAGTCAAAGCAGGAATAAGTAATTCTTTTGGCTTTGGTGGTCACAATGCTGTGCTGGCAGTGAAGGAATATAAGGTCTGATCTTACGCGTATGAGGATTTTGGGGAAACTCTTCAGGAAGAAAGATTCGACACCAGGGGTCTCAGACCACTTTGCAAAAAATCTTTCCGCAATTGAAAATACACTGGGCTATTCATTCAGTAAACCTCATTTGTTGGAACGTGCTCTCACCCACAGCTCCTTTGCCAGTCAGAACAATATTCGCTACTCCTATGAGCGTCTTGAGTTTCTTGGAGATGCTGTTCTACAGCTGGTTGTATCAGATTATCTTTTCAAAACCCATCTTCATCTGAATGAGGGAACACTTACCAAATACCGTACTATCCTGGTGAATGGGAATTATCTCTCGGAATGCGCCCTGAGGCTTGATCTGGGGAAATGGATTCTTCTCAGTGACTCCAGCCGCCGGGGTGGACAACGCGACAATGACTCCATTATGGCTGATGTCATTGAATCACTCATTGCTGCTATTTACCTGGATGGAGGCTATGAGTCAGCTTTAAGCTGGGTTAAAAAACACGTTATTGCAGGCAAAGCTGATTATGCTTCTGAATTACAGTCATTCAACTACAAAGGCCAACTTGCTGAAAAATGCCAACGCTTGAAAATGGGAAATCCTGCTTTTGAAGTCACCAAGACAACTGGTCCAGATCATGATCCTATATATATGATTCAGGTGTCCATAGATGGTACGGTAGTTGGTTTTGGTGAGGGACGCAATAAAAAGGAAGCCAGTCAGGAGGCATCGGAAGATACTCTCAAAAACTGGGATGTATTTTTTCCCGGTCAACAATAGTATCCACCCCCAGAGACATAAATATCTCATTCAGAGACCCGCGCTCAAGCCCAAAACTCGTTCCTAAAGAACAACTCAAAACCTGCTAAATACTGTATCTACTCTTTGTAGGTCTTGGAAATAACACTATATTTCTACACTTGCTATTACATAGGAGCATTTGATTTTTTATATGAAAATCATTTGGTGCCTTGAACGAAGGAACCATCAGGAAAAACTTATGAATAAAATGCTTCATGTAATCCTCACGCTGCTACTCCTGACCAGCCTTACAATGGCAAATGACCATCATTCCTATCAATTTGAAACCATTGATATTAATCATGGTCTCTCTCAAAATAGTGTGATGACGATTGCACAGGATAAAAATGGTTTTATGTGGTTTGGTACCGAAGACGGTTTAAACCGCTATGATGGTGTCACATTCAAGCAATTTCGCCACGACCCCATGGATTCCTCATCAATCAATTCAAATTCTATCTATTCAAGCCTCCTGGATAGCAAAGGAAATTTGTGGATAGGCACCTATGTTTCAGGTTTGAATAAGTACATTGATGACACTGAATCATTTATCCACTACCCCCATGATCCACAGGATAGCCTTTCCCTCGGCGAAGGAACGATTTGGGGATTACAGGAAGATCATGAAGGGTATATCTGGATCGGGACTTCTGGGGGAGGTGTGGTTCGATTCAACCCGGAAACAGGAATGTCCACACCAGTAGAGGCCCTTATCACAAATGAGGATACATTAGCAGATCGTGTTGTTTATGGTCTTTTTCAGGACCATGATAATCAACTCTGGATTTCAACTATGAATGGACTGAACGTCCTGGACTTGAACACATACGCCATGCGGACCTACCGCTATAATGCGGATGATCCAGCATCTCTTTTTGACGACAATGTAAATTATATCTATGAAACCTTTGATGGCGAAAATTATCGGATTTGGATTGGAACAACCTGGGGTGGTCTGGATTGCTATGATCCCGAAACCGATGGTTTCATTCATCATGGGTATACTTCTACCATCAATCCTGACTATCCAGAAACCAGTGTAAGCCGTATGGTGCAAATTGGAGAGGATCGCATCTGGGTTGGCACCGATTCTAAAGGAATTCTGATCCTGAATTTAAAGGGCAAACTTATAGAGAGGATCGGCAAAAAGGTCTATGATGTAACAGCCTTAAATGATGATGCAATCCAATCATTCTACGATGATGGAGATATCGTCTGGGTAGGGACATCTGTTGGTGGTGTTGGCAAATATATCCGCAATAGAAAAAAATTCTACGCCTTAAGTTACGATCCTCTGAATCCTGAGGGATTGCATGATAATCGCATACTTCAGATTGCCAACGACAGCAAAGGGAACCTCTGGATAGCGACCTGGTCAACTGGTCTCACCTACTATAACACCAGAACAAATACATTTAAAAAGTATCAACACGACCCTGATGACCCGGGAAGTGTCAGTGACAATGGAATTCAGGATATCCTGGTAGATCGAGATGACAATCTCTGGGTCATCAGTGCCAGTAAAAGTCTTGATCTCCTGAGAAACAATTTCCATGCCTTTACACATATTACCCCTGATTTAGATAATCCTGAAGCTCTCCAAAGTGAGTATCTACTGTCCATGCTTGAAGATCAGGAGGGCAATATCTGGCTGGGTAGCTGGAATGAAGGTCTTTTCCGGCTTGATCCTAAAACCATGAAATTTGAAACCTTCCGAACCCCTGGAATTGATGAGATAAATCTTGGTAATATTTCATATTACGTCATGTTCGAGGATTCTCGAGGAAGGTTATGGATTGGTGCTGAAAACGAAGGGTTGATCGGGTTTGAT
Organism: Candidatus Neomarinimicrobiota bacterium; assembly: GCA_016784545.1. Classification (NCBI taxonomy): domain Bacteria; kingdom Pseudomonadati; phylum Fidelibacterota; species Fidelibacterota bacterium. Next base: position 2,045 of record JADHUM010000036.1, on the reverse strand, counting down.
CGTAACACCCAGACACTAAAACAATTCAAGGCCTCCCCAGGTGACCCCTCTGCTTTGCCAAATAATGATGTGATGTGTTTCTTTGAGGATGAGGACGGATATATATGGTTGGGGACCTATGGTGGTGGGATTAGCCGATTTAATCCACGTAATAGTACTTTTGAGAATTTTTCTACTGAAGATGGATTACCCAGTAGTGCAGTTTACAGCATTTTCCAGGACACCCATGGTTGGTTGTGGATGAGTACCAATAATGGTCTGGCACAATATCATCCCAAGAAAAAAATACTTAAATCATATGGCATCGCAGATGGTGTATTAAGCAAAGAGTTTAATCCTGCAGGGTGCCAACTTGACAATGGGTGGCTATATTTTGGTGGTGTCAAAGGAATTACGTATTTCCATCCAGATCAGATTCAGGACAACCGCCATATTCCACCTGTCAAATTCACAGATTTATCTATCATGAATACATCCATCGGTATCAATCAAAAGTTTAATGATAGAATCGTATTAGAAAAATCCATCACTACCACACCCCTGTTGGAGTTTTATCCTGAAGATTTGTTTTTCAGCCTGAGCTTTGCCAGCCTGGACTATTACCATCCAAGCAGCAATAATTATGCATATTTCATGGAAGGTTTTGACGATCAGTGGCGGCAACTTGGTACTCAAAGAGAGGTGACTTTTTCCAACCTGCCCCCAGGGAAGTATACTTTTCATCTCAAGGGTAGTAATAATGACCAGGTCTGGAATAATGATGGTCCTGCGCTTGAATTGATTATGTATCCTAAATTCTATAAGACATGGTGGTTTATATTAATCTGGTTTCTCTTTCTCACTTTTGTTGGCATCCTATCATTTCGACTTAGAACAAAGTTTCTCATTAAACGTGGGGTGGAACTTGAAAAACATAATATTCAACTCAATGCCCAAATAGAATCTCGCCGCAAAGCCCATGTGAAGGCCAGCGAAAGGGCAAATTATTTTCGTGCGGTGATTGCCCAATCTCCTATCCCCATGGCTATCCACAATTCTGAGGGAAATATTACCCATCTCAATTCGGGTTGGGTAGAACTTTGGGGTGCTGAAAGTCCAGAAGCAATTATCAGGGATTATCATGTTGAAGAGGACGAACTGGCAAATCAGTTGTCTCTGGGGAAAAGTTTCAGAAAAGCTGTCCAGGGAAACATCATCGAGATTCCTGAAGTCAAATTCATGGCAGAAGATGGGAGTATAAAAGTGGTTCAAATGCTCCTTTACCCCCTCAAAAACATCGTGGGGATGACAAATCAGGTCATGGTATCTCTGGAAGATGTAACTGAGATTGTTCGCCAAAGAAATCTTCTGGAAAAATCAATTGTTGAAAAGGACCTGCTCCTTAAAGAAGTACATCATCGTGTCAAAAACAATTTACAACTTGTGGCCAGTTTGCTTGGTTTACAAAAAGCCGGGACTCAAAATAAGAAAACACTTGAGACGCTTGATGATATAAAAAATCGAGTCAACTCAATGGCTTTGGTCCACGATGCACTCTATAGATCACCAGAATTTGATAATGTTGATATATCCAGCTACATACAGGATCTAACCGATACACTACATGCAGCTTTTGGACGTCATGCAGTTCCCATTCAGATCAAAACAAACATACCAGAAATTAACTTGTCTGTGGATATTGCTGTGCCCTGCGGCTTGATGATAAATGAAATGGTCACCAACGCTTTGAAGTATGCCTTCCCCGATCCTGGAAAAAAGGATAAACACATCATCATCCAATTCACTGAGATTGAAGATGATAGTATGCGACTTGAAGTCATCGATAATGGGATTGGTCTTCAAAAACCCGTCGTCTGGGATTCAATTCATTCTCTGGGTTTATATTTACTTAAAATATTGTCTGAGCATCAACTTATGGGAAGTGTCAAACTGATGGATGTCCCCGGTGCACATTTTGTGATTGAATTTCCCATACATCCAAACTTTGATGATTGAGGGCTTTGCCCACAGCGAAGCCATCTAAACCTGTTTTCAATCCAGCAAAG
>JADHUM010000035.1 GCA_016784545.1 Candidatus Neomarinimicrobiota bacterium | reverse complement strand
TAGGGCGCTATCCTTTTTATGGCAATACGAAGTACCCCCGTTTTTTATAAAAACAGCCTCCGCCACTTGCAGAATCCGCCAAGTCATTACTCACCAATACTTTAGAAGCTTTTTAGCCCAGGTTTCGGGGGAACTTCAAATGAGTTATGAGTTATGAATTATAACTTGTGAATGATGAGTTGGGAGGTAGGTGGTAGAAAGTAGGAAGTAGGCAGTAGGAATTGTGAAGGATGAGTTGGGAGGTCAGGTCGGTGGACTGGGGATGAAAAGTGGTAACCGCAGAGAGCGCAAAGGGCGCAGAGGTGATTTGATGGCTTGGAATTGTGAGTTGTGAATTTTGAATGGAGGTAGAAAGTAGAAGGTAGGAAGTAGGAGTTGGGGTTGAAGGTCCAAAGTTCTGCCTGACAAGTCTTCGCGAGTCCGATAGGACGCGGCGATCTCCATACCATATTTGACCAAGAACTCCGAGATTGCTTCGGTCATACTTCCCTCGCAATGACAATGGGGAGGGGCGGGAGGCTTAATCGACGAAGTCATCCTTGATTTTGAAGAAGTATTCCCGGGCAGCTTCGTACTCGTTGGGAATCTCACCATCCAGAATAGCTTCCTCTATGGCTTTTTTGACGCGGCCAACTACAGGTCCGGGTGGAACACCCAGCAGTTCAATAATTTCATCACCACGCAAAGGTGACTGAAAGGCGCGCATGGCATCTTTATCCACCACTTCCTGAATGCGGTCCATGACACGATCAAAGTTACCATAGTAGCGCTTTACACGTCTGGAATCTTTTGACGTAACATCGGCGCGGACCAAAATCATCAGGTCTTCCAGATTTTCACCAGCCTCAACAATAAGTCTTCTGATACCAGAGTCACTGACTTCTTCCTGGGCCAGAGCAATGGGACGGAGATGGAGACGTGTCATTCGCTTTAAATAGGCGGTGAGTTTCCTCGAGAGTCGCATGCGCTTGCCAATTTCGTTGAGCATTTTACGTCCCAGTTCTTCATGACCGTGGTAGCTCCAACCTGTACCTTCAATAAATTTTTTAGTGGCGGGCTTACCGATATCATGGACCAGAGCAGCAAAACGCAGTTGCATTTTATCGCTGCGTTCCGCAGTATTATCCACCACCTTCAGGGTGTGGTGAAACACATCCTTGTGACGTTGACCATCCCGGTCCTCAACCCCGCCAAGTATGGCAATTTCAGGGAAGACGAGGGGTAAAAGTCCAGCTTCCTGCATGACATAAAAACCAATGGAGGGTACCCGGGCTTTCAGGGTCTTGATGATTTCATCTGTCACGCGTTCCTGAGAGACAATCCCGATCCGGTCAACCCTGGTTTGCATGGCTTGCATGGCTTCGGGAACCAGTTTGAATTCCAATTGAGCAGAAAATCTGGCGGCCCGCATCATGCGCAGGGGATCATCATCAAACGTCTTTACCGGTTCCAGGGGGGTCCTTAATATTTTATCCTGGATATCCTGAATGCCACCGTACTCATCCACCAATTCTCCGAAGTGATCAGGTAGCAGATTAATAGCCATGGCATTGACCGTGAAATCCCGGCGGCTTAGATCGCCTTTAAGGTCGGTATAGACCACTTTAGGCTTGCGGGAATCAGCTTCATAAGTTTCAGATCGAGCAGAGGCGACCTCGATGAGAAATTCACCATAAGGGATGAGGGCTGTACCGAAATCACCATATTCCACGATATCAGGTGCACCCAGCTCTTTACCCAGCTCCCTGGCAAACGCCAGCCCATCGCCGATAACCATGATATCCACATCTTTGCTAGGGACATCAAGGATGAGGTCACGAACAAAGCCACCCACCGTATAGCATTCCAGATTCAAGGTTTGGGCCAGGCGGCCGGCTTGCTCCAGAACGGAACGGATATTCTTTGGAATTCGACTAATCATACGGGATGAAGATAAACTGAAATCGGCGGTGGTGAAGGGAATTGAGTTGAGAGTTAAGAATGGTGAATTATAAATGATGAATGATGAGTTGGTGGGCTTAGGGGTAAGTCCAGATCTCGTCATGCTGAGCCTGTCGAAGTATGACTTTTCACATGGGTCAGCACCCTTCGACGAGCTCAGGGTGACGGATTGATGACCAAAATCAGAGATTAGGAGATATAAAATATTTTGCAGGGTTGGAGCTGGGAGTACTTTGTGTCCATGAGAAATACCTGTCTGACCAAGCTATCCTGGCTTTCTATTTTGCTCCTGCTCCTGGTAATGAGCCTGGGTAATTGCTCCGTAATTTTTCCTGTGATAGCTCCCTTCGCTGATCTTCCTGCACCTACAGGTCCTTATTCAGTAGCCACCCACAGTTCGACCTGGACCGATAGCTCCCGGGATGAAACTTTCACCACAGCGGATGATTACCGTCGGTTGGTGGTCCAAACCTGGTTTCCCATTGAAAAACAGGAAGGTTTGTCTGCTCTCCCCTATATTGATGATCCTGGTTTGAGACTGCCAGCCATTGCCAAACAATTGCACCTGCCGCTCTCGCTTATCCATCATTTTGGCGAGGTCAAGACCCATTCCAGCCCCAGCTCTGCGAACCTTGAACTGGACCTGAAATTTCCCGTAATCATTTTTTCTCATGGATTGAGTGGCATGCGATTTCAAAACACCTCCATCATTGAGGAGTTGGTGAGCTATGGATATGTGGTCTTTGCCGCTGACCACAGTTATGGAGCAAACATTACTATTTTTGATGATGGGGAAACGGCAGAATATCGGGCTGGGAAAAGACGATCCTTAAATGAGGATTTTTTGAATACCATTGATCTTTCCCAAATCAATATCCTGGTTAAAGATCTGCGCTTCATTATAGATGTAATTAAATCCCATAGCTCAGATTCATTTTTAGGAACACTCCCGTTGGATATAGATCGAATCGGGCTGATGGGTCACTCACTGGGTGCAGCTGCGGGTGTCACAACTATGGCTAGGGATTCCCGTGTCGAGGCCGCCATGGTCCTGGATGGGTGGTATACTCCAATTCCTGATTCCGTGATAGTCGCTGGACTCAACAGACCCATCTTCCATCTTGGACAGAAGCAGTGGTCTGACCCTGGAAACTATGCGCGTATGGATGAGATGTTGTCACACAGCAGTGGACCAACCTATAAAATGCTGGTTCCAGGGATATTGCACACTGATTTTACTGACATGCCCCTCTTCACGCCATTCTCTCTTTTTATTGGATACACCAAAATTCAGGATCCAGTCTGGCTTAACGATTTATTGCGGGTGAATGCAACCAAATTTTTTGATGTATATCTCAAGGATCATCCCCCGGCAGAATTGCACCGGCAAATCCTCATTGAAAAAGGTGTAACCAGCTACATTTTTACACCTTAGTTGTGGCTGGAGCGCTATAAAGACGCCCTCCCCAAATGTATTAATACCCAATGCTAAAAAAGGGACTACTACATTTAAGCATTTCTTAATTGTGACAAATATGGGTCTTATTTCTGTTGCGGGGCTTTCATTTTTATTATATTTGTGCTATGTCAAAGGGGGAAATTTGCCAACTACTGCTTGTGTGCCATGTCACAGATTTTCCCCATCAAAGCACTATTTTCGCTTGTCACTAACAAACATGGAGGACGTATGATGCGTACCATCAACCCAAGAGGAATTTCCTGGCTAGTTATTGTGTCTATCATGATAATGGCCATGCCAATGTTTATGCTGGCAGATGAAACAGCAACCAACATTGAAACAATCAAACAATTAAGACAGCTGCAGAACCAGGGCACTGTTCTTAAAAATCTAAAAGCCAACAGTGTGGCCACGCAGGCCACGCCTGAGCAGGAGCGCATGCTGCGTCTGAGTAATGCTCTGACCAAGGCAAAGAATCAAAAGCTGCCTGATCTGGATACGGACTCACGCTTAAATCTGAAGCGAACTGATAGAACCGTCCCACAATTGCAGAGAAGCTCTTCAAGTGCATTACGCGAAGTTATGTATGGCAGCGGACGAATGAGCAGTCAGCCTGACTCCATGTTTTTCAATTTTCTCACAGGTATGAACGGTGGTGATTCCACTGGCATGGATGTGCGCATAACTGGCAATGAAATGCTGAATTTTGGTAATGAGTATGTCAATTATGCTGATCCCAGTATGCTCTACTGGCTGGCTGAAATGGGAACCCTTGCTGAGGTTGGTGCTGTTGATGCCATTGATGATCCTGCAAGAGCTTGGACTGACATCTCCTGGTCCTGGGAGGGTGGTGGTGGAAATAGTGGTTTACCTCTGGCAGTAGGCAATCTCTGGGTCGTCTATGCCCGCACTTCTCATATGTATGTAGTTCTCGAGGTTACAGAGGCCATCGCAGACTGGTCAAACCCTGCTTTCTCCTTCGACTATATGATTCAGACTGATGGCTCCCCCCTCTTTGAGAATAACAACAATACGATAATGTCTGGATATGGTGCGATGAGCCGTGTAGCAGATTCGCTCTATTTCAACTATTTCACGGGAATGTTGGGAAGTGATACTCTGGATATGGATGTGATGATCTCCAGTAATGAAGGAACCAATTTCGGAAGTGAAGCAGCCTGGATAGATGGTATTTCCTATCCCGGTTTCTCAAACCCAAGTTTACTGCACTACTATTCAGTAAACGGATCACTTGATACCGTATCGGTCGTTCCTGCCGTGGATGATCCACTTACCGCATGGACAACCATTTCCTGGGATTGGCAAGGTGGCAACAACGGCCAACCCCTGGCAGTTGGAAATCTCTGGGTGATCTATACCCGTACTACCAATATGTACATCATTATGGAAGTAACTGAAGTTAGTGCATGGGGCAGTTGGTTTGCGTTTGATTATATGATCCAAACCGATGGCAGTAATGTATTTGACGGTGGTATGATTGAACCTTCTGAATATGATATGACCGTGAATGATCTATATGCAGATACGCTGATGATCGGATCAAACCCATATTTTGAGATAGTACTTGGTGATCACATGTATGGTGAATTCGCTGTTTTCTGGGATGCAAATCATGATGGCGATCTGGATGAGGATGATGTCCCCATGGAATTTTATCCCTTTATGGACAATGACATGCATGATGAAGATCCAACGCCTGGTATTTTTGGGTTTACCTACTCCGATGAAATGGCTGATGGGCTAAACTATCTGGCTGATGATCTTGTTTTTGCAGCATTCTCTGATATGGATGTGGCTGTTGCTTCGGTTCATTTTTACACTGAACCTTCCCCGTTTTCCATTTCAGGTTCTATCTACGAGACCAATGGTGGTGGAGCTCCTTTAGAGGGTATTGTGGTCTGGGCAGTTTATGAAAGTGAAGAAAACGATGAGCAACCAGCCATTGTTGTGCTTACTAATGGTGCAGGTCAATATCATCTTGACTTACCTGACACTGGCTTTGTCGTAATCGGCTCCGAAGACCATTTTGGTATGACGGATGGCCTGATGCCAGATCCATCAAACCATTTTGTAAATGTTCAAGGTGCAGAGTTCGGCTACAATTTCTATTATATCGCTCCAACCAGCGGTATCGAAGGCTTCGTCTATGATGAATTGGGCAACCCTATTGAGGATGTTGAGGTCAAGGTCGATGGTGATGATGGCCCAGGTGCCTTCGGTTACACCAACTCTACCGGCTACTACTACATAGGCGTAATGCCCGGCAATTATGATGTGAGCATCGAGCTGGAATCTCTCCCGGCTCCCTATGTAATTCCTCACAGCGAATATATCTATGTAGAAGACTTTGATGTAGCAACCGTGAATTTCACACTACATTCCGCCAACAACTTCATCGTTGGAACCGTGACTCTTGATGGCGCCTACTTCGAAGGAGCTTCTGTTGCAGCCATGAATGAGTTGGGTTTCACCTATACCATGTCCACCTCAAATGGTTATTTCGAACTTCCCGTACACGGTGGTCCAGAGACCTTCTACGATCTCATGGTGTGGCTGCCAGACATGTCAGATATTATTCAGGTCTCAGACAATCATAATGTACCTGCTGGCGCTGAGGGTGTGGGAATTGTTCTCGAAACAGTGACAGGTGGAATGTTCGGATATTTTATTGATACCGACACCAACCAACCCATCATGGATAGCCATGAAATTGGCATGATGATGCGTGATGTTGATACCGGTAGGGAATTTTATGGTGGTCCAGATTACAATGGCTATTATGAAATACATGTTCCCCCAGGTCTCTACGAGGTCATGGCCGGAGGTCATGAGTGGATGGGTCCAGAACCTGATTCGGTTTTCATTGGAGTGGACCTGATTCCTTACGATTTCTTCCTGACTCATATGAGTTTTGATGCTTCACTGGAAGGCTATGTATTTGACGAAGACGGTATGCCAATACCTTATGCTCAAGTCCAGATTGGAAATGAGGGTTGGGGTGCTGGCACCATGGCTGATGAATTCGGATTCTACCATTTTGATCTTCCCGTGGGCTACTACTATGTCAGTGCCTGGGCTGAAGGTTACTATATGTATTTTGATGAATTCCCCGTTGGTCCCGGCTACAACAGCTACAACTTCTTCCTGGAGCAATTCGAGGTTGAGGGAGCCATAGCTGGTCTGGTATATGACGGTGATACGGGTGCTCCCATACCCGATGCCGACGTCTATGCCTATAGTTGGGAAGATGAAGAAAGCTACTGGGCTTATACCGACGAAGCTGGTGAGTTCTGGTTTGATTTACCCAATGGGACCTATGATGTTGTCGCCGACCGGTGGGATTATCCACCAAGGTGGTTTGATGGCATCACAGTTCAGAATGACACAAGCTATCTTGCTTTTGGTCTCATGTTACCCGACGGTGGTGTTGACGGATATGTTTACGATGATATGAGTAATCCTATTCAAGGTGCTGAGGTTGTCATTGTGAGCACCATGGACTCAACTGCAGGATTCTGGGGTTATACTGACCACAATGGATTTTTCAGTATTCCTGCCATGAATGGTGATTACCATGTGTTTGCAGGCGCTCCAGGTTTTGAGGTCAATAACTATGGTATGGTAACCATCATGGATGACTGGGCTCATTTACAGATCGTTCTTGAACCACGACAATTCGCCGTGGCACCGCAGATCAATTTTATTGTTGATCAGCCCTATGATCAGGGTCGCTGGGTAAGAATGCAGTTCTGGCCCGGTGGTACAGAATGGGGTCCTTTCTCAGGCTATAGTGTCTGGAGATTGAGCAATACACCCATGGGGCCAATTCTGGATTTTGTGGATTATCTCCCCAACCACGATATGGAAGCATACAATCTGGTATTACCCACCCTGGTTGATTCCAGCGCCATGGTAACTGATCCCCTTGATTTCATGAGTGCCTTTCTGGTTACAGGTCACTGGGATATGTATGGCTATATAGATGGTGAACCACAGGCCGGCTACTCGGTGGATAATATCCATCCTGGAGTACCCACACCACTGGTACTACTCTACTCAGATGATACACATGTTGATCTGCAATGGGAACCAAGCATGGATGATGACTTCCAGTATTTTGAAGTCCATCGTGCAACCAATGCTGATTTCACAGATGCATCTGTAATAGATATGACCACATCTCCCGGTACATCCGATACGGATATCACCGTTGGTCAAACCTATTACTATCAGGTCGTAGCTGTTGATGCCAATGGAAATGTTAGTGACGGCAGCAATGTGGTTACGACCTACATCGTATCGGTTGATGATACTGAGATATTGCCAACCGCTTATGGGCTGTCTCAGAACTTTCCAAACCCCTTCAATCCAACCACGAGTATCGAATTTGCTCTGCCTGAGGCTTCAGAGGTCTCCCTTGAGATATACAATCTCCTGGGCCAGAAAGTTCGTACCCTGGTAAATGGATATGTTCCAGCCGGGTATATCAATACCAGTTGGGATGGTTTGAATCAAAATGGTAAAGAAGTGAGTAGTGGTACCTATATCTATCGCTTGCAGACGGCCGAACAGACCTTCAGCAAGAAAATGGTACTTATGAAGTAAGTCTTTGCCTGCATGTTGATCTAATCAACACGAATATCGAAGAGGCCATCCCTTTATCCGGATGGCCTCTTTATTTCCTGTCGCTTGCCTTTCAGGGTGAACAAATATGATCAATTCAATTCAGATCAGGTGTCTTCATTTATTCAAGCGTTGATAAAATCAAAATCTGATGCATAGAATCATGATATGTTGTGTGTCATTTATACTTGTTTATACTGTATTTATGACAGTTGGGAATCTTCAACAAGCTTAGGTCCAATCTGGTCCCAAATGGGGTCTTAATCATTGACTGAGGAAATGATGGCGTCTAATTTTGGCGGCTTCATTTTCGTCCCGAAAACTTGGGAACGAAATTTATTAGTCATGGAGCTTGAAGAGGGGAACAAATCCCCTACATATTGGTAGGTTGATAACATGAAATTGCTGCTGGCCACACAGAACAAACACAAGGTTGAGGAATTAACACGTCTCATGCAAGCCTATGCTGTTGAAGTTGTGTCGCTCCTGGAGTACCCGGAAATCGGTGAAATTGTCGAAGATGGTGATACGCTTGAAGCCAATGCCCTCATCAAAGCCCGGGCTGGATTTGCCCATTGTGGTATACCCACCATCGCTGACGATACGGGTCTGGCTGTTGAGGCTTTAAATGGAGCTCCTGGGGTGTATGCAGCCCGATATGCTGGTGAAAACGTAACCTACGACGACAATGTTCAGAAAATGCTTGATGAAATGGCCCATGTTCCAGAAGATCAAAGACAGGCTAAATTCCAGACTGTCGCCGTCTTTTATGATGGCACTGAAACTGTGACTGCCATGGGCGAAGTTCTTGGATTGATTACCACAGAGCGTCAGGGTACTTCTGGTTTTGGATACGACCCCATTTTCTACATACCTGAGAAGCAAAAAACCTATGCACAAATGGATCTTGAAGAAAAAAATAATTTGAGCCACCGAAAACGAGCATTCGCCAAACTTATTGATCAACTAAGCCAATCACACCGCGCATTTAAAGTGGAGCTAAATAATTAGAACCATAAGCTAGTCTTTCCACTCATCCCAAGAGGATATATACCGGGCTACAATCCAAACAACGTGAGAACGATTGCAAAAATTATATTATCCCTGATTACCATCTGGCCATCTGTTTATGGTCAGACAGATGAGGTGCAATCTGTTGGTGTCACCTTCACCATGCGGGCAAAATTTTACCAACCCGCCACTACCCCCATCTTTGATAGTCCAAATCAGGGGCTGTTCTTTAGCGATACCTCACTGTTCCTGGCTTCACCTATGGGTAAACTAAAATTGAACTCTCTCAAATACACCCTGGAGATGGATAGTACAGCAACCTATTTCACCATGTCACAGATGATGGATGGCAAGCCCATCGGCATCCCTACTGTGGTTTCTATTGATGAATACGTTGCCCTCAGTCTTGACCACAACATAAAGACTCTGCTTAAAAAAACAGCCTCGGGTCGTCTTCAAGGAGAGGATTCTGGTCAAGAGGGTCAATCCTTTGAATTGATTGGTGCCGATATTGCCGGACAACGCGTTTCCCTGCGAGTGCGTGGAAATGTAAATATCACAGGGAAGCTCCGCCGAGAGGATAGATCCAAAACCACCAACACAAATAATCAACAGCAGTCCAATACCTTTCAGATTGAACAGAAGCAGGCCTTTAAAATTGAAGGTAAAATCGGGGATCGCATCAGCATCCAGGTCGATCAGGACAGTGAGCGGGATTTTGATTTCGAAAACAATATGGAAATCTTCTACAACGGGAATGAGGATGAAATCATTCAGAGAGTAGAAGCTGGAAATATTTCCTTGAGTCTTCCTGGCACCAAGCTGGCCATGTTCTCTGGCCAAAATAATGGTCTTTTCGGGCTAAAAGCCCTGGCTAAAGTAGGACCTATTGATATCACCGCCATTGCCTCGCTAGAGCGTGGTCGTAAAGAAAAATTATCCTTGAATGGCAACTCTGAATCTTCTGAAGTTACGGTGGATGACTACAACCGTCGCCGCAACACCTACTTCTATGTCAATCACTTCTACCGTCGCAAATCATATCCTTTAAATAACCAGGGACAGTATCGCCTGACGGGCCGATCCGTGCAATCCATTCGAGTCTATAAGTACACCTCTTTCAATCAGGGTGATCAAATTACAAATTTTGCACAGATTTATAATAATCCTGAAACTGATACTACCTGGGCTACAAGCCGGCATGTTATTCAGCTTAAACAGGGAGTAGACGAGGATTTCGTCCTGTATGAAGATTTGGGTGTCATTCGAATGAACAGCCCTGTGCAGGACAATGAAGTATTGGCTATTGCATACAGGGATACATTTTTAAACGCTGACAATATGGATCAGACCAACTTGACTGTCCCTGAATATGACCCCCTGCTAAATGAAAAGCGGTGGTTTCAAGAAGGAAGCAACATTGCTCTCGGTACACCTGGTATTTCAGATACCCTTAAATTGAAACTGCTAAAACCTGATGGTGCGCTTCCCGGTGACCCTACCTGGGATCTGGAATGGAAAAATGTTTTCTATCTGAATACCTCAGGAATTAACGCAGAAGGCTTTGATCTTAAAATCAGGGAGAGTCTTGGGGGAGAAGAAGCTGAGCTGACTGACGGAGGACAATCATTCCTGCAATTGTTTGGGTTGGATAGAAAGGGTGTGGATACAGAACCCCTGCCTGATGGCATCATTGATTTGGATTATGAGAACATCCTCAACCTGAGACGCGGTGAGCTCATTTTTCCCTATCTTATCCCGTTTCAGGCAGATACGGTGGTGACAGGTCAACCAATCTGGATGACCAACGCCGCAGGAGCGCCCCTGAATAATGGTGGTAATCCAAATCTCTCAACACCAGAAAACAAGAAGTACTCCAGCAAGTCCTTTTACGACTTTCCGATCTCTTCGACTTCTGAGTATAAAAAAGACAACAAATTCAAAATGCACATCAGCTATGCCAACCAGAGTTCAAGCTTCAATCTAGGATTCAACGTGATCGAGGGCTCGGAGGAAGTCACCCTCAATAACCAACTTCTGGAAAGGGGTGCCTCCAAAGATTATACCATTGACTATTTTTCAGGACAGTTGATCATCTTGAATGAGGCTGCCCTGGCTCCTGGTGCTGATCTGGATATTAAGTATGAATTGAACGAATTTTTCCAGCTTGATAAAAAGGTGATTCTGGGAACCAGAGCAGAACTCAAATTCGGAGAAAATGATAATTCCTTTATCGGATTGAGTGCTATTTACTTCTCCAAAAGCAGTATTGATGAAAAGGTCCGGGTTGGCAAAGAACCCATGGAAAACTTTATCTGGGATTTAAACACTAAAATCTCTCAAGACCTCCCCTGGCTGACACGCGGGTTGGATTGGTTGCCCCTGATAAAGACCGACGCAACTTCCAATATCACTGTGAGCGGTGAAATTGCTCAAGTTATCCCTAATCCAAACACCTCTGTCAATAAGGACCTGGGAGATGTAGGTCTGGCTTATATCGATGACTTTGAAGGTAGTCGACGCGAAGCCCAACTAAGCATTATTCGTGGTGCCTGGGGTCTATCATCTATTCCTGCTGATGGTACCGATCGAGGGAATTATGAGCGAGCATACACCTATTGGTATAATCCATATAATCGCGTCTTGACCAAGCAAATCTGGCCCAATAAGGAAACCAGTGCTCAGGCTCAGAATGATGTTACTGACATTATGGTGCTCAATGTTATTCCAGATTCTTCCTTTTCGGTAAAGGCGGGTGGGGCCCCGGGAGATGCCTGGGGTGGCATTCAGCGTTCCCTTTCCTCAGGTTACTATGACCAGTCCACATCTAAATTCCTGGAGTTATGGGTCAAGGGAGACCAGGGAAGATTACACGTTGATCTGGGATATATAAGTGAGGATCTACAGGAGCCGGGACAGAACTGGAATGTGGAGATTCTTGATCAGACAGTGAAAAAAGGGTTTGGTCAACTAGATACAGAAGATATTTCCACAGATGTCTTCCCACAAGGGGACGGTTTTGTAGATGAAGCCGAGGACCTGGGAATTGATGGACTGCGGGCTGAGATCGATGCAGTCGATATTAGTCTGTATGGTTATCATCATCCATCATGGGATCATTATGAGTTCGATCCTAACCCTGAGAACGGATCCATTAATTATCGTCATATCAATGGTACCGAGGGCAACCTTGGCATCGAAGGTGGCACCTACCCCAACACAGAAGATTTGAACAATGATGGTGCCCTGGATACTCGGAATGCGTATTTCACCATGGATGTTGATCTAACCACAGAAGATTACATAGCAGGGCGAACCAAATATAGCGATGGTACTGAAACAGGGTGGAAACTCATACGAATTCCTCTGGTTGATTTTGAAAAAGCAGGTGAAAATCCACAATTGGCACTCTGGTCTCAGGTCAAATTTTCCCGTCTATGGATGGATGAAGTGCCAGCAGGTGGTGCGTTATTGCAGATTGCAACCGTTGATATCGTTGGAAATGATTGGCAGGAGCGTGGCGTTTTCTCACAGTACGATAGAGTTGAAACCAGCATCACCGATTCCCTCCACGGGACCTTGAATGTCACAGTCATTAATACTGAAGACAATCCAGGCCGCTACAACTCCGACGGGGTTCCAGGTAGTTATTCATCCCCCCCTGCAGGTGTTTCAGGAATCCTGGATCCCATTACCCAATTGCGCTCCAAAGAACAGTCGCTGGTCATACGGGCTGATAATCTTGAACCAGGCCATACCGTAGTAACCGATAAATTATTTCAGGGCTCAACGGCCAAGGATTTTATCCACTATAAGAGCTTGAAAATGTTTATCCATGGTTGGGACAAGACGCGGGGTGGCAGCTACGAGTCCACTTTTACTAATTATGCGATGCAAGACAGTTCTGATCTGGAATTCTTTTTCCGCTTCGGTGAAACCGACGATGCTTTTTATGAAATACGTCGTCCCATTTATCCAGGGTGGGATGAACGCAATCATTTAGAAGTCAACATGGCAGATCTGGCGAACTTTAAATTGTCCCTGGATGACTCATTATTCATCATCCAGCGGAGCACTGAAATTGGCGAGGGATTGGATAGCACCTACAACGATACACTCTACTGGTCAGCCCTGCCTCCAGAGTTTAAATACGCCAGCAAAGAATTCCCTGACGGTAGCAGCATCGCCGTCAAAGGAAAGCCCTCATTGAGCAGAGTTCGACTACTAAAGGCTGGATTCAAGAACCTTTCCACCCAGCCTATGTCTGGTGAAATATGGATGGATGAGCTGCGTCTCAGTGATGTGGAAAAAAATACTGCCACTGCTTATCGAGCCAACGTGAGCCTGCAATTTGCAGATGTTGCTAAACTGAATATGGATATTCAGCGTGATGATGCTGATTTCCACAATGTCCAACAGCAATTTGGTACCGGTGACAATTCTCTTGCTGCCAATATCAGTGGAAGTGTTTCCCTTCATAAATTTTTACCCAGTTCCTGGGGGTTAAATATCCCAATCTCTGCCTCCTACAGGCAAAGCGAGAAACAGCCAAAATATATTACGGGTAGTGATATCCGGATAGCAGACCTGGATCCATCCCTCCAGGATACGCTGAAAACCATGACCAGCCGGAACGAGTCTTACAGTTGGAACGTCTCCCTCTCAAAAAAAGTAAAATCTGAGCACTGGCTCCCCAAATACACCATAGATAATATGAATTTCAAGGTAGGTGCCACCAATAGCACGGCATCCAATGCCCAGAAAAGTGAACAAAATTCAGAAAAAATAGATGGAAGCTTCTCCTATAAGATCAATCTGGGCAAAGATTTCACAGTAACACCCCTGACCTTTCTGGAATCCCTGCCCCTTGTCGGTGAGGGTCTATCCACTACCACCATCGGGTATCTGCCCACCAATATCGGGGTTGATGGTTCTATGGTGGAAAACAAGTCCTCAAGCGTATTCCGAAATCTCAATGCACCACCTCAAAAGCCAACACATCAATTGAGTATGAATCGTCGTTTTAACGTAGACTGGAATCTTTTAAATACCGTCAGTGCAAAATTCAATGCCTCCCTCTCTAACAATCTGGATAGCTTGAAGAATCGCAAAGAGGATATTATCAGGGAATTGGATTTTGGTCATCTGGGAAGCTACAAAGAGTCCTATAGTCTGAATTGGAACCCCCAGGGGTTGAAGCTCCTTTCGCCCACATTTTCCTATTCATCAAACTTTTCGACCACTGATAAAATTAATGTGGATCAACCAGGTCTTGACTTGAATGTGAGCTCAAATACCTCTGCCAATATGGCCTTAACTGTATCAGAAGTTTTTGGTCTTGTACACAAGCCAGAGAACACGAAAAAGAAATCTGCTGGCAGTTCAAGCACCCAGTCTGCAAGAGGCCGGGGACGCGGAAGGGTGGCTCCGACTCCTGAGCAAGACCAGGCGAAAGAAACGACTGAAGAGGTCAAAGAGCCCCTGACCTTTACAAAAATCCTGGATTTGACTTATACAACACTGGATCGGATTGATCCAATTTCATTAAGCGTCACCCAGGGACAAAGCACCAGCAATATGCGCCAAATAGCCTCCCTTGACACGGTAGCCGTTATTCGTGAAGGGGATACCACAGGGGTTGCAGATTCGTTGACCCTCGTCGTTAAAGAAATTGATATAAACAGCGTAGGGTATGGCTATCGCATGGGATACAATACTGCCCTGAACAATCTTAATCATCCAGATGCCACCAACCCCGTTGCCACCAGTGGAAATTTTAATTTGACAACTCGCACAGGTCTCAAGCTAACCAAAACGTTGTCTACAAAACTCACCTTCACCTTTGGTCAAAAAACAACCCTGGTGAATAAGAGTCAGGGGGAGGTTATCAACACCAACATAGACTTCCTGCCCAGCGGAAACTTTTACGGAGCACCTAAGGATGAGTATAAATCATTTGGTAACTCAGGTTTCCCACTGCCCTCCTTTAACTTGAGGTACTCTGGGCTCAAGGATATTGAATGGCTAAAACAATATATCACCGGTGCCAGCCTGGATATGAATTATGCTGGCAAAAAAACAGCAAATCAGGAGAAGGGAATTCTCATAAGAGAGACTTACTCCATCGCATTTTCTCCCCTCATCGGGTTGAGTATTCAGGGCAAAAAAGGCATTAATGGTTCTCTTAATTACAGCATGACAAAAAACATCAGTAACTCCATTGATGTTGACAAGTTTATCTCATCAAATCAGAGTTTTAATCAATCGGTGAATGCCGGTCTCTCCTATTCACATCGGGGCGGGATGACTATTCCCCTCCCCATGATGGAGGATAAGTATCTTGAGAACAACATCGATTTCCGTCTGGAAATAGCATATACGCATGAACAGGAATATACGGGGACTGAAAACGCTACTTCTATTGAATTTGGCGAGGGTCGATACACCAAGACGCTATCAGCCAGACCCAGCATTCAGTACAGCTTCACAGATAAAGTTTCCGGCAACGTCTCCTATGACTATCGTATCACGGATACCCGTGATCATGGTAGGCAGGATGTTGGCGATTTTCAATTTGGTGTAAACATCCAGATCAAGGGTTAGGCGTATTATGCAACTCAACCTGAAGTCAATATGCCTGATCACATCGCTTGTTTTTACTAGTCAAATTGACCTTTATGCTCAAACTGGTTTTGATGCAGAACGTGCCTTTGAGGATCTCCAGGCACAGTGCGATCTGGGTCCCCGGAATCCCGGTTCAGATGGCGCTCAGGCAGCCATCAAATATTACCAATCCATTTTGGAACCCCTGGCTGATTCCTTCCATTTACAGCAATTTGAATTGAATGATCCATACTCCCCAGAGAAGCTGAATCTCACCAATGTCATCGCTCGTTTTCAACCACACAAGACCCACAGGATTATCCTGTGTGCCCATTGGGATACAAGACCCCGAGCTGAATACGATGTGTCGGCTCCAGACAAACCCATGATCGGTGCAAATGATGGAGCCAGTGGCGTCGCTATCCTGCTGGAGATCGCCAGACAGTTAGCTTCCAAACCAGTGAATCCAGGTATCGACATCGTGCTGTTTGATGGTGAAGATTATGGCCAGCCACGGGATCTGGAGCACTATCTCCTGGGCAGTCGTTATTATGTTGAACATCCCTTTCTTCCCATGGCTCAACGGGTCATCCTGCTGGATATGGTAGGTGATGCCGAATTGACCATCAAAGTCGATCCAGTGTCTTATAGTTCCGCGCCGCGTCTGATTGAAGAAATCTGGGCCTTGGCCACTGATATCGGCTATGATCAATTCCAACTCGTAGCCGGGGCATCCATGTATGATGATCATGTCCCCTTTATTGAGAAGGGTATCCAGGCCATAGATATTATCGATTTTGAATATCCTGGGTCAGACAATGCCTACTGGCATACCCATGAGGATACTCCAGATAAATGCAGTACAGAAAGTCTTGAGGCTGTGGGAAATACAGTATTAAGCTGGTTATACCAGCAATGATAACAATAAGTAAGACGGGATGTGCCCTGACCGGCATTCCCCCGGAGGACTAAACCCATGAGTAAAATTTACGCAAACCCTTTTAACTGGGGTGAACCTGTAAAAGGCAGTCATTACGTTCAGCGACCAGAGGATCAAGCCTCTCTGCTGGCCATTATGGAAAAGCAAAATCATCTGCTCCTCACCGGCAAACGCGGTACCGGAAAAACAAGTTTGCTGAAATTTTTACTGGAAAAAAACACCACCCCATTTATTCACATTGATTTGCGGTTTATTGTTAGTAATGAACAACTTTTTGAGCTTCTTATGAAAGCGCTGTCCACGAGTTTTCCCATGATTGACATCGATAAAAAACTCAAGTCATTGGGAGCAGATACTCAAAATGTCCCTCTTAAAAATATCTTCGACCTCTGGTATGAGATGGTCAAGGGGAGCAATAACAAGTTTATCATGGTCTGGGATGAATTTCAGCATCTCGCCAAATTTAAAGAAAATATTTTTGAGGAGTTGAGAAGCGGTCTGAACGGTAGACGGGGAATCACCCATGTTTTTGTCAGCCATCGTTCGGATATCCTCCAGGAAGCCCTGGGGAGAGACAGTAGCGCCTTTTTTCAGAATCAGGAGTTTTACGAACTTGAGAATCTGGAGCAGAAAACCTGTACCCGCTACCTAACAGAACGCTTTCGTCGCATGGGTCTCAGTGATTTTGATCTACCTGGGGCAGTGTACAATTTTACTGAGGGCCAACCGCTCTTAACCCAGAGACTGGCCTACACCCTGGCTCAATTATGGCTTGAAGGCACCACCACCAGACTCCTGCAACGTTCAATTTCCAAGCTTTTAAAAGAGCGCAATATTTTGTTCACTGCCATGTGGGATAATTTTGGATTAAACGAAAAACGTCTCCTGCTGGGATTGGCCAGTGGTTATTCCCGCCCCACTGAACTTGGATTTATTGACAAGTTTGGCTTATCTGCCACAAGTACAGCCCATAACACTGTGATTAAACTGCTCCGTGAGGGCTGGCTGGTGAGCCGGGATGAAGGCTACCATATCTACGATCCACTTTTCTTGATCTGGCTTCAAAACCGCGAGGGTTTGATTTGATCGATACCACCTCACAATGGATATCTGCCGATATTCACATTGCACCCAAGTACTGCGAGGTTGCCATTGATTTTGCCATGGCATTGGGTGGGCTGGCCATTGTTGAAAAGGATGATGTCTTTCAGGTGAGTTATCCCCTGGATAATGATACACAGCTCATCCTGGATGAGTTGAAAACCTTTATCATGGACCTGGATCAGGCAGCCAGTCTGTCCCAGGCCATCGTTGATCGGGAAAACTGGAATAAAAACTGGCAGGCATTTTTTAAACCGACTCCCATTACAGAGCAACTCATCATTCTTCCTGAATGGGAAGCGATGGAACAGTTCCCCCAGGCCATCAAAACCAGGATTCGTCCGGCCATGGCTTTTGGAACGGGCACACATGAGACGACCCAATTGTGTCTGGAAATTCTGGATGATCTGGTTCAAGGAGGCGAACGGGTTCTGGATGTGGGGACAGGAAGTGGCATTCTTGGCATTACTGCCCTGCTCAAGGGTGCGGCTGAAGTAGATGGGCTGGAAAATGATCCCTTTACAGAAGAAAATATCAGAGATAATCTGGAGTTAAATGGTATCCACTCTGGATTCAATATACAGATTAGCGAAGCTCCGGTATTGAACGGACCCTATGACATCATGGTGGTAAATATTATTAGAGCCAGGCTTTTTCCCATCCTCCCAAATTATTTCACATCGGTTCGTAAGGGTGGTGGAGTGATCGTCTCTGGTCTCCTCCAGGAAGAGGACCAGGATACGAGACAACTCCTGGCGGCCTCCCCCTGGCAAATATTAAAAACCTATACAAAGAATGAATGGATCGCTTATTTATGCGAAGTCGTATAAAATCAATTTGTCACAATAATGATTTAACCGCAGAGGGCGCTAAGCGCGCTGAGCTTTCGATGTGGATTATGAAAGGGAACTTAATGAGGCGCTTAGGGCTATTTTTTCCTGTGATCGCAATATTGATGCTAGCTGCCTGTGATCAAACTCCAACCACCCTGGATGAAGAACCTTATCTGAGAGATTTTGGTGAGACACCATTTTCTCTTAGGGTCAGGAGTTTTGAATTCGACTATTTATCTCAGCAGTTTTTCTTCTCAGTTGAGGTAACCAGTCCTAATGAAATAGCTGAAGTTGCATACAATCTGAGTGTAAATAGTTCACCATTTGCACCTGTGTTACTGAATGATCTTGGCCAAAGTGACGATATCCTTATTGGAGATGGTCGCTATGATGGGGCCTGGACCTTACCTGATTCCATGTCCACTTATGTGGATAGTCTATGGAAGCTTGAAGTCACTGTACAAGACGATGAAACAAATAGCCTGTATGAAGCTAAGACATTGCAGCCAGTACGACCTTCACCCCCTGTGATAGGTGCTGCAAGTCATCTGGATACACTGACACTCCTGGCAAATGGGTTGGTTTTGGACACACTCACCC
The DNA here is from genome assembly GCA_016784545.1 of Candidatus Neomarinimicrobiota bacterium. Lineage (NCBI taxonomy): Bacteria > Pseudomonadati > Fidelibacterota > Fidelibacterota bacterium. Next base: position 22,333 of record JADHUM010000035.1, on the reverse strand, counting down.
TTGAAGTTGGTCACTCTCAGGGCTTGGATGAAATCAGGGACGTTAGCATGATGTCTCTCAAGCCTGATGGCACCTATGCCAATGAGGGACAACCTATTCCCCTTTATGATGATGGTGGCAGTGTGGTCTTTTATTCTTTCGAGGGTATTGATTTTACCAGTGGCGATAGTCTGGCCAATGATGGCGTTTATAGTCTCCTCCTGGCTCTGGCTCCCAACAATTTGAGTGGGGTATATCACTGGACCTTCAATTCCAGATCCTGGTTGGGAATCGAAGCAATTCCTCTCCTTGATTCAATTGTCGTTCTACCTGCCGGGAGTTTATCCAGAGGTCAAGCTAAGGATGCTGAGCTGATGGGAGTGTTCAAATGAGATCCCTTTTTGCTCTCCTGAGTATCATTACCGCTTTTTCATCTTTGTCTGTGCACGCCCAACTCCTGAGACCTTCAACTTTTTCACTTGAATCACCTGATACCGTCTATAGCGGATTGATTGGAAGCAGTATTTCTGACCTGGCCGGTCAGGGGGATACACTTTGGATGGGTTCGGGTCACGGGCTCAGCGCTACCTATGACAACGGAGATTCATTTGTGGGATTCAGTTCCCGTTTTTCAAATCTGGGCCAGGGTGGTGTATCTGCTCTGGCAGTCTGGGGCGATACCATCTGGGTTGCCATGGGCTTTGACACAACCACGGCCTTTGGTGATCTCAAAGCAGGTGGTGGCATAAGCCGTTCTGTGGATGCCGGTGCCAGCTGGACCTATTTGGGTCAACCCATGGATAGTCTACAGATGATCATCGAAGGCAATGATACGAGTTATGCGAAATACTCGGAGATGGATCTCTTTGGTGTTTCAATTTTAGCAATTGATGTGGTTACCCCAGTGCAAAATATCACCTATGATCTGGCCTTTGATGGAACCCGTCTCTGGGCAACCTCCTTTGGTGGAGGTTTAAGGGTTTCCCATGATCTGGGAGATACCTGGCAACGTGTCATGTTGCCCTGGACTGATCAAGCCAGGCTGGACTCCAGTGTTGTCCATGATATGGAAGCTGACATACTCGATGAACTGGAGTATTATGCCCTGGATCCTCTGACTCATCTGAATCATATCGCCTTTGCAGTAAAAGCCTGGAACGATACGGTCTGGGTAGGTACTTCCGGCGGTGTCAATCGTTCTATAGATGGCGGTTACAGCTGGGATCATTTCACCCACAATAATTCGAATATCTCAGGTAATTGGGTAATTGCCCTGAATCGACAAACCCTTCCAGATGGCTCAGATCGCATCTGGGCATCAACCATTACAACAGGTTCCGGTGATGCAACTGGTTTTAGCTTTTATGACGATGAGACCAACTACTGGCGGGCTCCTTTCCTGGGTTTCCGAGTTTGGAATATTAGTTCTGACGCATCAAATGTGTATGCTGCCACAGACCAGGGATTGTGGAAATCAAAAGACGGTCTGCACTTTGTAGTATTGCCTGATTTTCACCACGATGACTTCTCTGAAATTATCTACTCCGATGCAGTTTACTCTGTCCTTGTGAATCAGGATGGTGCTGTCTGGGTGGGTACTGGCGATGGTCTGGCAGTGAGCTATAATGAAGGATTGTCCTGGAGTATTCACAAGGCCCGTACCACAGAATCCTCTGATAATTTTTATGCTTATCCCAATCCATTTACACCACGTTATGACAAGGTACTGAATGGTCAGGGGAACCTGATTGTCCGTTATAGTGCTGAGGTCGGGGAAGATGTTTCCATTGATGTTTTCGATTTTGCCATGCATCGGGTCAGGGAAGTAATGGACAAGGTCCCTGCACCCCTGTCAGGTCCACAGGAACGAACCTGGAATGGACGAAATGAAGCGGGTTACCTGGTATCCAACGGTACCTATTTTATTCGAATTGAGATAGATTCTGATATTCACTGGACGAAAGTGATGGTGATAAATTGAGGACATCCATGATAAATATGTTTAACAGTCATTGCGAGTGGCGAAGCCACGAAGCAATCTCGGAATCGAGATCGCCACGCTCCTTAGCACTCGCTCACAATGACACAATGAGCCTGATCCACCATGTCTTCGCGAGGAGGTTGAAAACCGACGCGGCGATCTCGAGCTATCCGATCTGCAAGAATCCGGAGATTGCCCCACTCATTGCATTCGCTCACGATGACAATATGCGCAGAACACCCTTGGAGAAAGTAATAACGCGTTCCAAAAGTATGATACAAAGATTACTAATATTGTGTATCCTTTTTCCCATAATTTCCAGTACTACCATGGCCTCAGGTCTGGGTGGCTATACCGGTACCTCGAATCGTTTTACCTCTGATCCCCTTTCTGCCGGGACTGGTGGCATTACCCTCTTTCACGAGACTAGTACCAACAGCTACTCGCAAAATCCAGCTTCTCAGGCATTTTTTGGTCAGCGCAGTTTTGATGCTGGTTTGGTCCAACTTTCTCTGGATAGATTTATATATACTGTGAATACTGGAATACCTTTGCCCCCCACTGCCAGTCTATCCTTCGGGTTGATAGCGGCCGGCACCAAGAACATTGAGGCCCGGGATTCCCGGGGTTATGCTGCTGGCGATTTGAGTGATACTGAGATGACCTATCTCGTCTCATTCTCAAACCGCTTTTCTGACAAGTTGGCTTTTGGACTTTCTCTGAAAGTTTTAACAAAACATTTCAAATCTGATGACGATTGGCTGGATCTGAAAGGTAGTGGCTTTGGAGCCGGTCTGGGATTCGTATTCAAGCCCAGGGTGGGTAGTTCGTTGGCTCTGGCCATCAAAGACTGGAACAGCAGTTATAAATGGAAAACTCAGGACATCTTCGAAAGGGGCAGCAGCTATCAAGATGCGTTTCCCATGAGTCTTTCCTGGGGCTGGTTGCAGGATCTGGGCACCTTTTCTCTGGCATTGGAACATGATTATTATTTTATCGATGAAAACATGTACCGGGTTGCCTTGATGTGGCATGGAATAAAGGCACTTGAGGTCAATGCTGGCGCTAGTTTCGAGGATGACGCCATTTATCCCGGATTCAGTGCCAGATATGAGCTATCATGGAAAGAGGGACCACCCATGCACATCGATTGGGGTTTTAAAATCGGTACTCCCGGTGAAGGCTACAGAAATTATATTGGTTGGGGAGTGAATTTCTAATGATAAACAGGATTTTCGTGATGTTGGCCATGGTGGGGTTGGTCTGGAGCCAGACAGGTTTTGATATTCTGTCAACTCCCACTGATGCCCGTGACGCATCCCTGGGGTTAACACTCAATCCCATTATCAAACCGACACGCATTCTCACCCATCCAGAAGCCTCCGTAACCTTGAGCGTCTGGAATTGGGTAGCTGACATTCAGGGCGCCTATATGGGGATAGCCCTGGACAACATTCATTTGAGTTTCCAGGCCATGAATAGTGGTGAACTGGAATTGCGGAATGATATCCCTACTGAAGAACCCCTGAGCACCTTTCAATACAACATATTTAACACAGGGGCTGCCTATGCCCGGGAAATGGGACCAGTCATACTGGGGCTGGGAGGCGAATTGGTCTACGAACGATCTCTGAATGCCAGTGCCACCAGCCTTTCACTCAATCTCGCGGCTGCTTATCCTGTGGGAGATCACTTCATACTAAGCAGTGGAATGAGACACTTTGGAATTAGTGGTGAACTTGATAAGGAAAGTACGTCTCTTCCTTCAGAACTCTGGCTGGAAGTGGATGCTGACTTTAATCAACTCTCAGTGATGACCGAGATCAATAATGGATCCTTTCCTGCTGCAATCGGTCTCTCCTATTCTCTTATGGATAAATTCCAGCTCATGGGCGGCATTCAGCTAGAATCTGCCGACCCTGACTTGCGTTTGCACCCCTCTGCAGGATTTACTGCTGATTGGTCAAATTTTACCCTGGGCTATTCTATCTATCAATTGAATCATACCCTGGGAGCTCGACATTTCATCTCCCTCTTCTGGAATTATTAACCGGGTTTTGTGGCAAATTGAATGAAGAAGTGCGCACTTATTAAAAATTATATCCACCCTTCGAGAGCCTCAGGGAGACAGGCAAGAAATTTAGTCTGTCTTGCTGAGCCTGTCGAAGCATAAAGATTGACGCACTTGAGGGATTGATCTATGGATAAACAAAGCGTCATTAAAAGTTTTGAAAAGCATGTCTCTGCAGGCAAAGCTGCCTTCTTCAAAAAATATGGAATGGACTTTGTCATGGGTCACCGAGAAGGCGCCTGGATTCATGATATGGATGGAGATAAACGGCTCTTCAATTGTCATTCCAATGGAGGTGTATTCAACCTGGGGCATCGAAACCAGGAAATTATTGACACCCTGAAGTCTGCTCTGGATGAATTGGATATGGGCAATCACCATTTTATGAGTCAGGAGCGGACTGCTCTCGCTCAACAAATCACCGATACCATGCCAGGTGATTTAAATATTTGTATCTTTGGTGTGGGTGGTGGTGAAGCAGTTGATCTAGCCTTAAAACTGGCCTGCGGACATACGGGTCGCTCAAAAATAATTTCCGCCACTGGCGGGTTCCACGGACATACCGGTCTGGCGCTTACAGTTGGCGATGCACAGTATCGAGATACCTTTGGTATCAACACATCTGACAAGATTCAAATCCCCTTTAACAATGCAAATGCACTTGAGCAGGCTCTTGATCCAGATGTTGCAGCAGTTATTCTGGAAACCGTTCCCTCCACACTGGGAATGGTCATGCCTGTGTCAGGTTATCTCAAAAGGGTCCGAGAGTTATGTGATCATAATGGTACCTTGCTGATCATGGATGAAGTTCAATCTGGGCTGGGACGCACAGGCAAGTTGTGGGCTTTTGAGCATGCAGGCATTACACCTGATATGGTGATTCTTGGTAAAGGGCTCTCAGGTGGCATTTACCCCATCAGCGCCACTGTGATTCGAGAACCCCTGGATGCAATCTTTAAGCGGGACCCCTTTATTCATATTTCAACCTACGGTGGTTCTGAATTGGGGTGTCGGGTAGCTAAGAAGGTGGTTCAGATATCAAGTGACCCCCATTTTCTGGAGCGGGTTCAGGAGGCAGGGCATAAAGTCCGGGAGGGTCTGGATATAATTCAGAAGAACTATCCCAAATTTTTTACAGGGATTCGCCAAACCGGTCTCATGATTGGTCTGGAGTTGAGAGATGAATATGGCGGTCCGGCCTTGACCAAGACAGCCTACGATGAGGATCTCCTCATGATCTATGCCAACAATGATACCTCTGTGAGTCAATTCCTGCCCCCCCTCACCATCACCAATGAAGAGATTGATCTGGTTATGGAGAAACTTGATAGAGCCATGAATGCTGCCCGAAAGCTTCGCACCGTCATTATGGCGAAGGAGAGGAGTAGTGGCTTTCTCAAGTTATTTTCCGGGAAGGATAACTAAATGCTTGACCAGGAAATACTCCAACAATTTGAGAATGGTCTTAATCCCAGAGACCCCACATCTTCAAAAATCCCATGTAAAATATTGGGCTATGGCGAAATATCCTGTGTCCTACAAGTCAATAACGATACTGAAGTTGCCGCCAAGCGGATGCCACTTTTTGCAAGTCTCTCCGCTGCTGAAAAATATGCCCTGGATTATAAAAAGTACTGCGAGCGGCTGCGAGAAGCTGGATTGATCATTCCTGAGGATTCTACCACAATCGTAAAGGGGCATGGTGGGATTTCCGTCCTCTACATCCTCCAGAAGCAACTTCCTCCCCCACGGTTTTGCCACAAATTAATTCATACCCAGGATGCTGATTTTCTAAAGGGTATGATTCAAGGAATTGTTGAAGAAATTGAAAAAGTTTGGGCCTATAACTCAGAAAATGACCCTAAAATTCGATTGGCTATTGATGGTCAACTCTCGAACTGGGTCTTGCTCGAGTCGGGAGAAATGGCCTACATCGATACAAGCACGCCCCTCATGTTGGAACATGGAACTGAGACGCTTGATCCTGAACTCCTCTTGCAAAGTGCGCCTTCTTTTTTGCGCTGGCTTATTCGCTGGCAATTTCTTGAGGATGTCATGACCCGCTACTATGATCGGAAACTGGTCTATACTGATTTGATTGCAAATTTGTTTAAGGAACAGCGTCCTGAAATAGTGGATACCTGGATCAAGACAATCAATATGGCAACTCTAGATAAAATGGAGGCTTTAGACAGACAGACGATTGAAGCCTACTACAAGGAGGATAAGCTCATTTGGAGACTCTTCCTTGGTCTGAGAAGAATTGACCGCTTCATTAAAAGCAAACTCCTTGGACAAAGATATGAATTTGTCCTGCCTGGCAAGATCAATCGATGAGGATGAGTTTGAGCCACGGATTTACACAGATGAGCACAGATTGAAAGCAAAAGTAAGTCTTTGATGATGTGATGGCAGAAACAGTCTTAACCCCTTCAGGAGATAAGTGATATGTGTGATACTTTTGTAGCCCTCCCCTCCGTAACCAGAGATGGAAGCATGATCTTTGGAAAAAACAGTGATCGTGAAGCTGCCGAAGTTCAACTCCTGGAATATCATCCTGAATGTCGCCATGACCCCAGTGATGTGGTGAATTGTACCCATATGAGTATCCCTGAAGTTGAAGAAACCCACGCTGTGCTCATCAGTCGTCCATTCTGGATGTGGGGTGCTGAAATTGGGGCCAATGACCGAGGGGTGGTCATTGGAAATGAGGCTGTATTCACCAGGATGCCCGTCCAAAAAGAGGGTGGACTCACAGGCATGGACCTCTTGCGTCTGGCCCTGGAGAGACGCAGCTCCGCCCGGGGTGCCTTGGAGACCATCACTGAACTTTTAGAGAAATATGGGCAAGGGGGAAATTGTGGCTATAACAATAAGTCCTTCTACTATCACAACAGCTTTCTCATTGCTGATCCCAATGAAGCCTGGGTATTAGAAACCGCTGGACATCTCTGGGCCGCCAAAAAGGTGGAAGACTATTACGCTATTTCCAATGGTCTCACCATTGGAAAAGATTTTGATCTCATGCATGAAGACTTGATCTACACAGCTCTGGAAAAAGGTTGGATCAAGAAAAAAGCTGATTTCCATTTTGCCAGCTGCTACTCTGATACCTTCTATACCAAATTCTCAGCCTGTGCAACCCGTCAGTCCAGGGCACATGAGATGTTGAGAACAAAAAATTATTCCCTGACTGATGCCTTTGCCCATCTTCGAGATCATGGAGACGGATCCTACCGCCCAGATAATCATTTCCTTATGAACCACGTCTGTGCCCATGCCGGAGCCAGTCCTGCCAGGCAGTCGTCTCAAACCACAGCCTCATTTGTAGCTCATATAACTCAGGACAAAGAGACTTACTGGGCAACAGCCACATCAAGCCCCTGTACCTCCATATTCAAACCCATCTGGTTTGGCGATAATCCGCTTCCGACTTCATTTGCCGGAGAAAACCTTGAAAAATTTGATTCCGATATTTTCTGGTGGCATCATGAGGAATTACACCGACAGATATTGCTGGACTTCAAGCACCGAAATACCCTGGTAAGACAGGAATTTGAGGTGCTTGAAAATCGATGGTTAAAAGAGGCTGAAGACCTGGATTCAGACAAGCGGGCTGCGCTCACAACGGAAGCCTTTGGCCTGGAGCGTGATATCACTGACGCACTCATCGCCATGCTGGAAACTGAAAGTGTGGAGCTTAAACCTCACTTCCCCTATCGACGATTCTGGCAGAAACAGAACAACCTGGTGAATTTAAGTTTAAAGTAGAATCGGAGATTGCCTTGCACTTCGGGCTCGTTTTGACAATTAGGATCACGCCTAGATTAGTCTTCGCGAGTGACCGTAGGGAGCGCGGCGATCTCTTCCTTCATGTGAAAAAAAATATCTCTGCCAATCAAGGTCTTGGAGATTGCCGCGCCCGCTGGGCTCGCAATGACAATTAGGAACATGCTTCACAAATCATCACACAATTAACACACCTAAACTTCAGGGGTGTTTTTCCTTCCACAAGCCTGACAGATAATTATCTTGGTTAAATGCGTCTCAACGTAATTGCAGCCCTCATATTCATTCTTTCTGGACAGCTACATCCAGTTTTCGCCCAATTAAGCAAAGCATCAATCGACGACTATGACAACACCACCATTGTTGGTGAAATGGGTCTCACGGTAACCAATTTTGGCATCCTTGGTGAAGGCTGGAATAACCCGGAACAAGCCTCCTGCAGATATAAGCAATATGGTACTGAACGTGAGATGGTTGAACTCATGAGTTATGGTGGTTTGTGGATTGGCGGCATTCCCATTGTTAATGGTGAGGAGCAACTCGCCCGGGTATCCACTGCTATCGTTGATGGTGCCTTTGACTATGGTGAAGAAGGTTTTGAGTTTACCACTTCATCTGCATCTGGTGATACCATTCAAACCCGTTCCAGCATTTCCTCTGCCGGCACGTCCCCGCTGGCCAGTTATTTTTCCCTTGAAGCAGTAAGCCATCAAGATTTATTGGCCGATTTTAAAGATACTGGATCTGATATCATCAATCATGTCCCTCTGGGTATTGAGGTCCATTTAGAGTCCTATGCCTGGAGCCATTCATTTATGGAATCATTCGTGATTCTGGATTACACCATCACCAACAGAAGCGATCTTGTCGATTCTTCGGGCACTGGCTGGAATATTAAAGATGTCTATGCTGGTATCTGGGCCGATGCATCAGTCAACAACATGAATTACAAAAGCCGCTGGGAACCGGGCAGTGGATTTAGCTGGTACGACAACATCAACAGTTTTGAAAGATCTTACAATGCCAACGGATATCCCCGCAATATTGGCTACCAATATGATTATGATGGTGATGATGGCTGGTCACGCGCGTATTTCGGTATTATGGCCTTACATGGTCCCAACAAAAGATCCACCTCCCACGCTGATAGTCAGGGTGACTGGTACACCTACTATAATCCCTGGCGTTGGAACAGTCCTGAAAATCTGGATATTCCAGAATTTAATATGCCCATCTCAGATGTTGAACGCTATGAAAAGCTTTCCAGCTCTCCCTTTTATGACCAGGATTTTGTCCAGAATAATGAGGACCAACCCTGGTTGGATCTTCCCAATTCATGGATGATGCTGGTTTCAGCGGGCCCCTTTGGGACCTTACCTGAAGATGATGGCTTTGTGCTCCCTGTGGGTGAATCAATCAATGTGGTCTTTGCAGTCATCGGAGCTCCCTGGTCGCATCAGGGTTCCAGTAATAATTTTGATAGACGCCAGGACCTCATCAAAAATGCAGATTGGGCTCAGAAGGCTTTTAATGGTGAAGATGTAAACGGTAATTCAATTCTGGACCCTGGTGAAGATTTGAATGGAAACGGTGTACTGGATCGCTACATCGTTCCTGAACCCCCACCCTCTCCGGCTCTGGCAGTGGTAGCTGAGGATCAACAAGTCACTTTATATTGGGATAGTGCTCCGGAATCAGCTTTAGATCCAGTTTCACGGAAACTCGACTTTGCTGGTTACAGGATTTATGGTAGCACTAAAACCAGAGGGAATACAGCCCAGTACTCTCTTTTGGCAGAGTTTGATCTCATCGGTGATGAATTTGGATATGATTCCGGATTTGATCTGGTTAAGATTTACAACGACATGGGCCTGGAAGATTCCATTGAAATCAAGGGACATTATTATCACTATAAGTGGGTGAACCAGGGTGTTCAAAATGGGTGGCCTAATAATACAGTCTACTCCATAACAGCTTTCGACAGTGGGGATGAAAATACAGGGTTGGCCAGTCTAGAGAGTTCTAAGAATGAAAATCGTATAAGTGTTATACCAGGTACACCACCAACTTCTGATGTCTCAAAGTATCCAGTATCAGTCTACCCAAATCCTTACAGGGTGCGAGCCACCTGGGATGGTGATGGACAGAGGGATCGTCTGGTCTGGTTCAGGAATCTCCCTGAGAGATCAAAGATTCGAATTTATACACTCAGTGGCGATCTCGTGGAAGAAATTGACCATGAGGGCGCGCAGTACAATGGGGGAGATATCCGTAGAGTGCCTTCAGGGAATACCGTTCTTTCAGGGGGCGAACACCCCTGGGATCTCATTAGCAAATTTGATGAACCTATTTCTACTGGAATGTATGTTTATACCGTAGAAAACTTAAGCAATAGCCATATCCAGACCGGAAAGTTATTGGTTATTAAATAAAGATAAATAATCGGCTATCGTACAAAATGGCTTGAACAAAAAAAGGAGAAATCCATGAAACGAATTTTACTACTATCCATTCTCATATTCTCAGTAGGCACTGCCCTGGCTGTGGATTACGAGACCGAAATTCAACCTATCTGGAATGCAAACTGTATGGGATGCCATGGAACTCAGGGTGGCTTGAATCTGGCTGATGGACAAAGTTTTGCCAATCTGGTAGATGTTGAGGCCAACGGTTATCCTGGCGTCATGCGTGTTGCCAGTGGAGATCCAAGCACATCTGTCCTTTACAATAAAGTAGCCAATACGGGCGTCAATGGCGGAGTTATGCCTCAGGGAGGAAGTCTTACTGCAGAACAGATTGCCCTCATTAGCACCTGGATTACAGAACTGGCAGATACAACACCCATTACTATTGCTGAAGCCAGAGTTATGGCCGAAGACACACAAGTTACCATTCAGGGTATTATTACTGCCACAACCTGGGGGATTGTTGGAACCACAACCCAGGCAGCCATTCAGGATGATACTGGCGGCATGGTCATCTATGCCGGTGGTTTTGACGCTGGTTTTGTAGTTGGTGACGAAGTTATCGTTACTGGTGTCATTGATATTTATGCTGGTCTCATAGAAGTCACCCCCAGTTCTCCGACGGATATCGAAATTTTAAGTTCAGGAAATGCCTTACCAGCTATTCAGAATCTTACGGTTCCTGAGATTCTGGCAAATGGTGAAGATTATGAATCTGAATTTGTACATCTTGCAAATATGACCATAATTGGTGGTACCTGGCCCACCCCGGGTAGTAGCTCCCAAAACATGACCATATCAGATGAAAATGACGTAACCATGACCATGCGCATCGATAGTGACACAGACTTGCTTAACCATCCTGCAATGCTGGGCAATTTCAATCTGACTGCCATTGTGGGTCGCTACAATGATGTTTTTCAGGTTTTCCCCCGCTACTATTCTGATCTTGAGCAAATAGGGGATCCAACCCCGCAGATTTCCAATGTAGTTCAGGACCCGGCTAGTCCCCTGCCAACAGACGACGTGACTGTTACAGCAACTATTATTGATAATTCAGCTGTTGCATCGGCTTCTATATCCTATGTGGTGAATTCTGGTGTCGAAATGGTGGTCGTCATGACTGCTGGTGAGAATAGTGAATTTACAGGAATCATTCCTGCACAAGAGGCCAATGCCATTGTGAGTTATACTATTTGGGCAACCGATGATCTGGGTGGGATGAGCGCCTCAAATGAATATTCCTATACTGTCTATGGTGGTGTTTTGAACAGCATATCCTCTATTCAAGATGGGACTGTGAATCCAGGGGCAATTGTGACTATTCAAGGTATCGTTACTGCAGAGCCCTACGCTTTCCATGCCGAAGGTGCGCTTCAATACTATTATATCCAAGATGACTACGCCGCCCTTTCTGGGATCAAAATTCTTGACCCAGGTCGCGGCCTCGAGGAAGGTGATCAGGTTCGCCTTTCTGGATTTGTCATTGAACTTTCCGGGATGACAGCCATAGAGGATATTACAGAATTTGAGCTCCTGGATACAGATATTATGGTGGAACCCTTGACAATAAGTCTTGGAGGCGATCTGGAAATCTATGAGGGTTGTCTGATTGAGATCAATGATGTGATGGTATCCAATCCTGATCTGGGTTCTGGTGAGTGGAGCGTGAGTGATGGTACCAATGAGATAAGAATCGGTAATGCCGCAGATTACTTCTACACCGCTGTGAATGGAGAGGGGCTATCATCAATCGTCGGTGTTCTGGACTACTCCGGTGACAACTTCAAGATTCAACCTCGTCTGGCAATAGATCTTCAGACAGCGGATGGTTTTACCCGAATTCAGGCTATTCAGCAGGTTAGATATTCTGACCTCATGCCAAAATATTCAAGTCTTGATAATTCAGTGTGGTTTGCTGATACCAGCTACTACCATGAGGCATGGTCAGATACTACCATTGTCACCGTTCGGGGAATTGTAAGCATGCCTACAGGTATTACATATGCCGGAAATGGTATCAAGTTCATTCTCCAGGATGTAAATGGGGGTCCCTGGTCCTCAATCTTGAGTTACAATCCAGATTCGACAGCATATCCTGTGCTGTTTGAGGGTGATCTCATCGAATTGTCGGGAAGAATTGTTGAATTCGATACCCATGAGGGTACCAATGTATCAAATATGACGGAACTCTGGATCACTCAGGAAATTGATATAATCGATATAGGTCTTGATCTCCCTCCAGAACCAGTTGTTACCACAGGTGATCTTCGCTGGCCTACCACTGCTGAACAATGGGGCAACGTAATTGTCACGGTTGAGAATGCCACCATCATCGAGAACGATCCCACTCTTTTTGATATGTTAAGTATCGATGACGGTAGTGGATCTGTACTCGTTGACGATGACTCACGATTCTTCAGGGACTGGACCCAGGGATATCCAGGACCAGCAGTATATATCCAACCACCTGCTGGATCAATTTATGATGAAGTTCGAGGATGGGTTTATCATCATTATGGTTCCTACGCTGATTCAACAACATATAAGCTGGTACCCTTGTATCAGTCAGATATGGTTCTATCCGCCTCAGCCATTGACAATCTGGTTGTTCCTGAAGGCTATGCTCTGGGCAATTATCCCAACCCCTTCAACCCAACAACCAACATTGCTTTCCGTATTCCTGAAGCACAACAAGTTCAATTGGTGATCTACAACCAACGAGGACAACACGTGACCACCCTGGTGGATCAATCGCTGAATGCTGGTGAATATCAGGTTGTCTGGAATGGATTAAATCAAAAGGGTCGTCCCGTATCATCAGGTTTGTACTTCTACCGTATGGTAGCAGGCAAAGAACAGATGGCAGGAAAAATGACCTACCTGAAATAGGATAGCTGCGTTTCCCGCCTGGTGGCAACATCAGGTGGGAAACTATTATTGAGAGGGGCTTAAACTGAAGTATTGTGATCATGCATCGTCTACATACACCGGCTTTCAAACCGGTGGTGTGGTACACAAGTTCAATGACCGGGCTTTAGCCCAAAACGTTAGGACTAAAATCCTTTTTGCTGTGGGTGGATGCCCCCTGTCCTGAAGGACGGGGTAACAAGGGCACTAAAAATAGAATGAGAAACTTAAGGTCAACAATGAGATACCGGACAGGCATCGTTTTGATGCTTGCACTTCTATTTATCGTAGCCTGTGAGTCTCTGGAAAATCCATTCCTTGATGATCTGCCTTCTGAAGGATTGGGGAATGCGGCTCCTGAGACACACCTGTTTTTGACTTTTGCTCCTGATCGAATTGATACGGTTCTGTCAGATACAACAGCAGACACCACTTTTATATTTACCAGATATATTGCTGATACGACCACGAGTTTTCAGGTCATGTACTGGTGGGGAGAAGACCCAGATGGTGAAGTTGTAGCCTATCATTATCGTTGGAATTTTGAAGATACCTGGACCCGCAGCACGGTTGAATCAGATACTTTCTTTCTCCCACTTCAGATTGCATATGATGAATTTCTTTTTGAAGTTAAAGCTGAAGACAATCAAGGCGCATTAGATCCTACACCTGCTACCCTGCGTTTACCTGTAGCTAATTCGCATCCAGAAATTGAGTTTTCCAATAACAGTAATCCCACAGTTGGCAACAACCCCAACGTTACCCACGTCACCTTCCCCACGCGAACCTTTGCCTGGTCAGTGATTGATATCGATGGACTGGAAACCATCAGCCAGATTCGATTCCGACTGGATAGCACCAGCAGTTGGCATTATCGCCCTGGGAATATATCAAGTGTGACTCTGACTGAAATTCCACCAGGCGAGCATATTTTTTATGTGCAGGCCATCGACACTGCTGGAGCCTTCAGTAATATTATACAATTCCCAGACTCAGCAGATACCGCCTCCCCCAATGGTTGGCGTGTGGTAGAACCTGTTGGGGATGTCCTGCTGATTGATGACTATAAACTTGATGATGGCTCAACTCACACTTTTTATAAAAACATCCTGGATTCTCTTGTGGGCATGGACAATTACTCAGAGCTTGAATTGGGTTATGACGAAAAAGCACTACCTGCGGCTACAACGGATCAGTTGGCCATGTTTAATTATTTCAATACCGTTGTCTGGTACCACTATTCAGAAGCACCCTCATTATCTGGAGCCGATGGTGCCTTGCGTACCTATCTGGAAGCCGGGGGAAATGTTTTTCTCTCCAGTATTTTAATAGATACGGATTATACCTTCACCAGTATAGACTCAAACTGGGTGATTAATCCCTCGGGACGAATGATCACAGGTTTGGACATCAATATGGTAGACTTGAGTGTAACAGATTCAACTGTGACGCTGCCAAGTCTTTCATTAAAGACTTCTGCCCTGATTGCCCGAAGAGTCAGTGCATTTTATCCTGCAAACCTCATTGATGGAGAGACCAGTCAGGATCTTTTTATACTTCAGGATGCCCGCAACACCAATGATGCCTGGACAGGTAATCCGCCGGTGGCACAACTTTTCAGACCGTCACCTGGATCTGGACAATCCATCTTTTTTAGTCTGCCTCTGCATCTGTGCAATGGAAATGAAAACATTATTCCCATTATGGATTATCTCCTGTTTGAGGTGTTCGAATAGTGCGAAGTTTGGTTACCCTCATAATAATTCTTTCCATGGTTCTCTCCATTTATGGACAGGGCAGCTGTGTCATTGAAGGACACGTAAGCGACCCTGTTTCAGGCGAATCCCTTCCTGGTGTGAATGTCATGATTAAGGGAAGCTACTATGGCAGCGCCACAGATCTGGATGGTCGCTTCAGACTGACTGGCATGTCTCCTGGTACCTATGACATAGAATTTTCCATGATTGGGTATAAGGTTGTCCTGAAGACCAACAACATTGTGAGCACTGCAGAACCCATTTTTGTAGAAATCGAGCTGGAACAAACCACCCTGGCTCTGGGTCAGGAAGTGGTGGTTGAGGGTGACCGTCCCCTGTTTGAAGTGGATCAGACCTCTTCCAGCGTCCGACTTACCTCTGACGACTTGAAAATGAATATTGTGGAAAATGTTGGGGATGTTCTGGCTGAACAAGCTGGTATTACCTCCCAGGATAACGAAATCCATATCAGAGGTGGTCGTGTTGATGAATCCATGTTTATTGTGGATGGCATGTCAGTCAAAGATCCACTCTCAGGCAGTGCCAACAACCTTTACTTAAATGTGGATGCCATTGAGGAATTGGAAGTGATTACGGGGGGGTTTAATGCTGAATATGGTCAGGCCATGTCAGGCATTATTAACATTCGAATAAAAGAAGGTTCTGAGGACTATCATGGAACGTTCTCTTATTCCAGTGACCATTTTGGCTTGAAAGCTTTGCCCTGGGATGCTTTCACCAAGGACAGAGTTGAATTCACCCTGAGTGGTCCTGATATTTTCTCAGGAACCTTAAATGCTCTGGGATTAAAGGTTCCTGGTCAATTCAGCTTTTTCCTGAATGGCTATATGAACCTCAACGATTCCTATCTGCCAGGGGCTGATGATCTGTTTCCCTCGCAATCATGGATGGAGAGTTTGGCGCCTCGTAATAAAAATAATTGGCATGGACTTTACAAATTGACCTGGCGCATCAACGATCAGCAAAAACTCAGTGTGTCCTACGATTATTCTTTGGATATCAATCAGGGCTGGGGATTTCCTTACAGATATCAATATATTCTGAACAATAATAATACCATTACAAAGGAATCTATCCTTAGCTCCTTGTTATATACCCATACCCTCTCATCAAAACTCTTCTTTGAGATCGCCATGGGTCGCTTTTTTACCAATATCCATTCTGCCGTTCAAAACAAGCATTGGACGGAATACCAGCAGACCTCCGACATTGAACCAATCAACTATTCTTTACAGCAGCCCGAAATTGAAGGCGTAATCAACGTCAGTTATGGAGATGAGTTCTGGGATCACGGTGATGCAAGCGGATGGTATGACTATTACTCTGACAACCTTTCCATTGCTACCGACGTCAACTATCAGCCCTCGAAACGTCATAGTTTCAAAGCAGGTTATGATCATAAACGATCAGAGCTCCAGGTTATCGATATTAATTCACCCTGGTTAGGTGAATCAGGTTTGGGTCGCAACTATGACTTTTGGAATGCTACCACTGACTATGGCGCCTTCTATATCCAGGACCGCATCACCTTCGATGGTATGATCGCCAATCTGGGTATCCGCTATGATTATTGGTTCCCTGGGCAATATCTGGAAGACGCTGTGGCTGACAGTTCCGTCGCTATCATTACAGATGCTACACGGGCGAAATTCTATGCTGAGACCTTTGAACTTGGAGGACATAGAGGCAAGGGACATCTAAGTCCACGACTGGGAATATCTCATCCAGTTACTGACTCTGACGTGTTGTATTTCAACTATGGCCATTTTTCACAACTTCCCACATTTAATTATGTCTATGCCAAGCTACGTTCTTCGGCGGAGGCTACCTATCAGCTCTTTGGTAATCCGAATCTTTCTCCCAAGACAACTGTGGCCTATGAGATCGGGGTTAAACATAAATTTGATGCCAACCAAGTCCTGGAAATCAAAGCCTTTTATAAGGATATGTTCGGCTATGAAACCAGTCAAAAGATCAATTCATTCCATCCTAAAGAAGGTCGGATATCATATCTCATTTATATCAATATGGACTATGCCAGATCCCGTGGTGTCGAAGTTAATTTCAAGCGCCGTTTTGCCAGATATTTTTCGGCTGACGCCAATGCGAGCTACAGCTTTACAACAGGTAAAAGTTCCACACCCCTAGATAATCTTCTCGTAGAGTCAGGTCGCCTCGATGAGAAACCCCTGGGTGAGAATTATTTGCGTTGGGATCAACCCTTCAGCATCTTTACCAATCTGCACTTTAATGTGGGCAAAAAGGACCAGCCTCATCTGTTCGGATTAAGACTTCCTAAAGACTGGGGAATATCAGCTCGGATCGAATATCAAGCGGGCCGCCGCTTCACGGGTGTCAAGGATATCACCACTATCGAAGTAGATGGCAAACTCTATTATTTAGGGACTCCTATGAGTGATACGCCATACTCCGAAACCGCTGATCCATTTACGACAGTCGATCTCAAGCTGAATAAATATTTTCAGGTCATTGGACTGGAGTGGAAAGCCTATTGCACAATTGAAAATCTTTTCAATGTGAAACAACCCACCTCTGTCAATCCTTTCACTGGGAAGGGATATGATCCTGGAGAAATCTTTTCATATAGTTTTTATCGCAGAGTTGACCCTAACTATAATCCAGGTCGCTATTCTATCCCCAGAACGGTCGAAATGGGCATGAGTTTGAGATTCTGATGCGACGAGGACTGATCATATTTACCTTTTTGATTTCAGCCCAGTTTCTGGCTGCCCAGGGGAATCTTTTTCCCAGCCTGGGGGGTCAAAGAGCCGGAACGTCGTCCTTTTCATTCCTCAAGATCGGGATTGGTGCCAGAGCCCATGGAATGGCTGGAGCCTATACTGCCATTGCCAATGATGCATCCAGTCTATTCTGGAATCCTGCCGGGGCAGCACAGGTGGATGAAGCCATCAACATTACGGTGGATCAGAGTCAATGGATTGCAGATTTTCAGTTGAGCAGCTTTGCCGGGGTCTGGAAGTTTGGTCGCGTTCATCACCTGGGATTCAGCGCACTGGCCCTGTATGCCCCGCCAACAGAAATAACTACTGAATATAGACCTGATGGAACCGGTGAATATTTCAATTATGGTGATATGCTTTTAGGACTCACTTACGCACTGAGAATGACGGATCGTTTTTCATTTGGTCTCACAACCAAGCTGGTAGAAGAACAACTGGCTGATTTGACAATGCGAAGTGTGCTTGTGGATCTGGGGACATATTATCGGACAGGCTACAAAGATCTACGCTTTGCAGTATCCCTGCTGAACTTTGGTTCCCCAGCCCGCCCAAACGGGGCTTATGCCAATACTGATACCACTGAATCAGAATACGAGTCCTTTGCCCCCCCAACAATTTTCCGTCTTGGTGTGGCCCACGAATGGCTCCAATCACCCCGTCAGACATTAACCAGCTCAATTCAGCTCAATCACCCCGTGGATAATGGTGAAAACATCTCACTTGGTATTGAGTATGGATTTCATGAGATGCTATTCTTGAGAAGTGGCTATCATTTTAGTGATGAGGTACGCTCCTGGACAGTGGGTCTGGGAATTGAATGGTCTGGATTTAGTTTCGGGTATTCATATGCAGATATGTCTGATTTAAATCGTTCTGAACATATCAGTCTGGGATGGTCGTTCTGATGTTACGCCTTAAACAATACCTTCCAGTCTTGCTACTGGTTCTAGCCATCACAGCGTGTGGTATCAAGGTTGATCTGCCCACTGAAACAACTGAATTCGATCCAGTATTCGGAGCTGGGAATACATCCTACATACGTATTAGTCCAGATTGGGATGTTTCAAATGGCTATGCCTTTGCCAGCCCCTGGGATATTGTGGTTGGGGCTGATGGATATATTTTTGTAGCTGATCATGACCAGCCTTCTATTCACGTCATCAGCGCTACGGGAGAGGAAGTCATCAATGACGACTTTGGAAATCATTTTGATGCACTCTCCAATCTTATCGATGAATCGGGTGCCAATATTTCACCACAGGCGATTCATCAGGACGATCGTCTCAACCTGTTTATAGCAGATAGCAGCAATCGTCTCATGGTCTGGAATCAATACCTTAATAATGTGGGTGTGGATTCAGTGGCAACCAGGGTAAGACTTGAATCACCAGCAGGTGACCTGCTGTGGGTAACCGGTTTCGATTCTATCAATGCACTTCAGGTGCAGAATTGGACCATTGACTCCATTGGATGGTCTGATGAGAATCTTGACTATTGGTTGGCACCTCGAGCTTTCTGGGATGCTGGGGATAGTCTGGAAGCCATTCGGGTTGCACGATATTTTATAGATCCTGTCAATATTCAAGTCACTGGTGTCAGCAGCTTTGGTGATCAGTGTTTTGTCGCTGATGCGAATTCCAACACCATTATGGAGCTTCAATATATTCCTGTGGCTCTCCTTTTAACGGGAGCAGGTGACCAGATATTGGTCTATGGCGGAACGATTACGGGACGTGCAGTTTCACATGGTTTTGGTAATGGAACTGTAAATGATCCACGGGGAATGACCCATGGGGAAGATGGTGCCCTGTTTTACACACAATGGGGTATAAATTTTAGTGTTCATAAAGTAGGTGGCAGCAATGGATTTGAATACATACATGGCGACCCCGATTCTACCGATGATATCATGGAAATTGAACGCTATGACATGGCTTCGGATGTGAGTCTTGATGTTCTGGGAAATATTTATGTCGCGGACACGGGTCACGATAAAATTCAGCAGTTCAATTCATCTGGCAGATTCGCCTATAATATTGGAATGAATCGTGTGCTTGTAGACTCCAGCTATAGCGACTCGATATTGGTTGGATCGGAGTATGAATATATCACCAGGGATACAACCTTTCAGGTTGAGGTGGCAGATATTCTTGATGGACCCCGCAGTGTGGCAGTGGATGCCATTGGAATCGTCTATATAGCTGATACCAGGCACCAGCGTGTCATGCGCTATCGACTTTCCACGGAGTTGGATTATTCCACTGAAAATTAGATCTTTTCGGTGTAGCTGTTTTTAAGGGGTAAAGCGTGAAAAACATCAAACCAATACTTGTTATTCTTGTTCTCATCCTGCTCATCATTACCATTTTTTCCTTATTGGGTAAATCCCAGCAGATGACTGTGGTTTATGAAGGAAATAGGAATAGAGACTCCGTCAAGATGACTGTGGGAAAATTTCAGTGCAGTGAATGCGGCATGCTCATCAACGATTTGAATTTTGCTTCGCAAGTAGTGGCTCCAGATGGAAAGACCTGGTTCTTTGATGACCATGGTTGTATGGCTGCCTGGATAAGTGCCAGACCTTTTAAAGATGATGCCATCATCTGGGTCAAGGATTTGCCCTCTGGAGCGTGGATTGATGGAAAAGTTGCCTGGTATAGTCGCACGGATCAAACGCCCATGTCGTACGGATTTGGGGCTTACAGGACCCCTGGGGAGGGCTTGATTGCTTTTGCAGTTATGCAACAGGCTATGTTGAAGGGTGAAACCATGGCAAATTTGAACTTCCGCAAACAGCTCATGGAGAAATAATGGAAACCGTCAATATTATCTCCATTATTACTATCGCCTTTATGGGATCCTTTGGTCATTGCATTGGGATGTGCGGTGGCATCGTCATCGCCTATTCAACTGCTTCTCTTGAAAAAGATCGTAGCAGGGGGGCTCAAGCAATCTCACACCTACTTTATTCGCTGGGGAGGGTTACAACATACACCGTCCTGGGTGCTGTATTTGGAATCCTGGGTGGTGTGGTTGTCTTTAATAATACAACCAATGGTCTGCTATGGATTGTAGCCGGTATAGCCATGGTAATTGCTGGTCTTTCTCTGTTGGGTAAACTGCATGTACTAAAATTATTTGAAACTTCCTTTGCCAGCTCTAAATGGTATCAAGCCGCCTTTAAAAATCTTTTAAAGAGTGAATCCCTACTGGGCTTTTATCTGCTGGGATTGCTCAATGGCTTATTGCCCTGCGGATTTGTGTATTTCTTTGCCATCACAGCGGCCAGTACGGCAAGTCCCGTCTATGGTGCCCTGGTGATGTTTATCTTTGGGTTGAGTACTATTCCTGCCCTGTTCAGCCTGGGCTTTTTTGTGGGTTTATTTAAAAAACTTAAATTCCGTCATATCATGACCCAATTGGCTGCACTTTCTGTAATCATCTATGGCTTCTACACTTTGTATAATGGGTATCGCTATCTGGTAGAACCAGCCCGCACCATTCTGGAGTGTCATTAAATCTCAGCCAACTGGAACCGGCGGCTGAGCTTGCCTGCCAAGCCGTAGCCTGGAAGCTCTCGAAGGAAGCGAAGGCTGGTCGAAGCCAGAGGTTCAGAGTACGAGGGATTCTTTTCTACAACGAATTCACGAAGATGACGAATTGCTATATGGCTTGTTCGTTCCCTTCGTCAAGTTCGTTATAAAATTTTTTATATGCATTACGGATGAGTGACCCTTCTTCACCCTTTGGGTAAAATTGTGATCATATTGAGTATTGGAGATTTCCATGGGTCTTCGCTCCTCCCGCCGCCGTTGGCGGGGTTCAAGCTACAGCCCCGCAGGTAACCTTAATGTCCATGAACCATATAAAACAAAAAATCCGCCTCAGCGGATAATCATCATTCCAATTGTAAGTTGATTTTATTTAAAGAGAGCTTTTAAAGATCCCCAGGTGCGTGGTACGACCTCAAGAGTTGATTGAATGGTAATCACTTCACTTAATTGAGAGTTGCCATCATTATCCATGAGTTTCAGACGATAGAAGTAATTTCGTCCTGAAACCTTGGCGATGATGGAATCATCAATAAAGGTATAACCACTTCCCCGACCCTGGGCATGCAGGAATCCGATTTCGAAAAAGGTATGACCATCTGTACTACGTTGAACTTCAAAACCGTCCAGACCTTGTTCTGAGGTAGTGTTCCATTGGATAATGATACGGGATTCATCGGAGTAACCACTAAAGCCACTCAGGGTGGCATTACCAAAACTGCTGGTTACCAGGATCATCATCACAAGTATGGTACTGAAATATTTCACGGAGCGAAATTAGTTAGCAGTCCAGAACAAACCAATCTCTTTTTGTTAATTATCTATGACTATTTGATTGGGATCAATAGCGTTCAGGAACTTCCCAACTTTCCTAAATGGGAAATTAACCCTTTACCGAAGCAGCTATCTTAGTCGTCCCTGATAAACCACGTTTTACGCCACCTGGATTTTGGCTGTATCGCAACAAGCGTCAATGTTTCTAATAACTTGCCATATTTGATCGATTTTGGTACGGATAAAATCAGGCGCAAAAAGGATGGCTCTAAG
>JADHUM010000034.1 GCA_016784545.1 Candidatus Neomarinimicrobiota bacterium | reverse complement strand
CACTGCGAAGCAAAAGCTCAACCGATTCTCGTTTGAACTCAGCAGTATATTGCCTGCGTATAGTTTCTGTTACCATCTTGACTACCTCCTCGGACAATGTATGTCTTCTCGCTCTGTCCACTAAAATGTAGCAACTTCAGATCGCGTCGTCGGCCTTTGGCCTTCTCGCGAAGACATGTAGGATCAAGCTCTGGGTGAAGCGGATGGTCCGAGATCGCTTCGTCGGCCTTTGGCCTTCTCGCGAAGACATGTAGGATCGAGCCCCGTGTATTATTATGGGCGCAGCCTGGCAATCCCCAACCCCGGGATAACGGACCCCCTATTCCAGCCTTCGCGCCCTTCGCGTTCTCTGCGGCTAGCATTTTTCAACCCCTTAACAATGACCTGACCCCCCGCCTCTCAACTCATCAACTCAAAAACTCAAAAACGTCTCACCGCTAATTTCTAACTATCAACCCTTTTAAATTTGGTCACTCCGAATATATTTACATTACGTTTAATAAGTCGGGGAAGTAATATCTACATCAGCAAGAGATTAAAAATATTTCAAGTATCGGGTGAATTACATTGGTTGTAAAGTAATTGTTACCTCAAGCGCCCTGTTCTCAAACTCAAACAGAATTATGGAGGTTGTCGTGTTTAAGAAAACAAATCTTATCCTGTTGGTAGCTGCTTTTGCCATTTTGATTATGGGGTGCGAAAAAAAGGAAGTGTCAGTCGAACCACCTAAAGCAATCCCTACAGTATGTATCTGGGATGAAGGTGTCCTGAGATCAGAACCTACATTGAATTCAGATGTGGTATCAAATATGGCGCTTGGAGAAAAAGTGATCTGGTTGGGCGGTTCATCAACTGACACGTTAAAAAACATTACCTTTCTCAATATAAAACTATCTGACGGCACGACGGGCTGGGCATCAAATAGTCTATTGGCCACGGACGCCTTTCCTGCAGTATCCGTTATAAAAGAATCCATTTATCGTCGACCAGATTTGGTAACAGAAACGAAGGATGTCTTCGAACCCATGGAGATTTTGGCCGTCACCAAGGTAGCTGGTGACTGGATTGAGGTTGTGGGAGAGAAAAATCAGAACGCTGGCTGGATCCATGCAAAAAATGTTTCCAAAACAGACGCAGATGTGGCCGTTGCCCTCCTGGCTAAAAAAGCCCTGGCTGAAAAAAAGCTAGCCACAAAAATAGAAAAGATCGAATTTATTCTTGGTAATGCTGCCTTTTCAAAATCTGTTTTTATAAAAGATCTGGAACAGATGCACCAAGAGTTGACCACTCCAGAACCGGAAGTTGTGGAAGAAACTTCTGGCTCTTAACCACAGATATTCAAAGACAAGAATCTACCAAACGATAATGATACAGAACGGGGCTCAATTTTTTAAGCCCCGTTTTGTGTAAAAGGAAACAAGCAGAATGGGCATCGGTCTGGACGATCAGCCCAGGCCAATTTTTAAAGGAAAAAAAGCTGTGAAACTAAATCGAATTCTCACCAATTGCCTGATGCTGTTAATTTTTGGATCACCCTCCTTAGCCTATAAGCCTGCCAGCACCAACCTGGTAGACACAGGCTGGGAGCAAATTTCCTCCAATAATCTTGATGCCGCTGAGAAATCATTTTTAAAGGCCATTAAAAAAGATAAAACCAACCCCAGACCCTATCTGGCACTGTCCTTTTTATTGCAACTCTCTGAAAGAAATGAAGAGGCCTGGGATCATTATGAAACCGCATTAACCCATCTCGAGGACCCCAACCCCTATATCTTTGCATCCTTCTATACCAAGAGAGGACTGCTGGTTATCGATCCTGCAGAAGATCGAGGACTCTCCAAGCTCATTCCCGGGCTGGCGGAAGGCGCAGATGACCTGGGCATCATGAAAGCCGGAGCCATCAGCCGTATGGGACGCTATCTGGAAGAGTATGGGGATCACGATGTGGCCACGCAGCACTATGCCAAGCTGGGGGCCATTACCCAATGGTCACTTATTGGTCCCTTTGAAAACATTTCAGCTTCTGGCTTTGAGAAGGTCTTTCAACCGGAGCTGGAGTTCAAATTCAAAAAGAAGTATACTGGCAAAAGGGGTGTACCCGCCCAATGGTTTCATATTAGCAACCTCCGTCACGATAACTGGGTTGATCTCACCCATTATTTTGGTAGCAAAGACGCGATTTACTACGGCAATACATTTGTTTACTCACCGGAAAAGCAGGTGGTGCATGTTCGTGTGGGCACCTCAGGATCTGTGAAAACCATTCTAAACGATGAAGAGATTATCTCCGTTTTTGAAGAGAGAAATAACGACCTCGACACCTACATCGTTGAAACAGAATTACAAAAAGGTTGGAATCGACTTCTCATCAAGTGTGGCTATTCCGAAATCACCCAGTGCAATTTTCTGGTCCGCATTACCGATAAAAGAGGTGACGCTCTCACCGATCTGCAGTATGAGACCAAACCTAAAAAATACCCGTCAAAACCCGGAGCCCCCCTGAAAAGCATCCGTAATTTTGCAGAGGTTTATTTTGAGAACCTGATTGAGGCCAACCCCACCCATATTGAAAATTATCTTCTTCTGGCAGACTGCTACCTGAGAAATGATAAAGCCATTAAAGCCGAGCTGACCCTGCGCAGAGCCGCAGACTATATGCCTGAGGCCATCATTGTCGACAATTCTCTCTATGAGGCTTATCTGAGGGGTGAGAAGTATGACAACATGGCCTCAACCGTGGCCAAGATCTATGACCTCTACCCAGAGATCCCCATGATTCTCAATCAAAAATATTCTGATTATATCGATGCCGAGAATGTGGATCAAGCAGCCGAAATCATGCGTCGCTATGTGGGGTTGCGGCCCAAGGCATCAGACTCCTATCTCATGCAGATGAACCTGGCCTTCACCAGGGGACAGGTTGAAGAAGCTCTGGCATTTTTGAAACAGGGTTATGAAGAGCATCCCCTGGATTGGAGCATGGTTTACCTCTCAGCCGTGTTTTCAATGAGAACCACTCAGCAGTATGATGGCGCTATTGATATCTATAATAAGTTCCTGACTGAGCGACGTACCACAGATGCCTATCTCCAGCTCGCCGACATCTATCTCCAGTCATCAGATGTGGAAAACTATGAAGCCACCCTCAATAAATTGCTGGCAAGAGAACCCAGCGCATCAGGGGTTTACTATAAACTGGCCACTTCCTTTCTGCAGCTTCAGGATTATGAGAAGGCCTTGAATTACATGAACCACGGTCTTGAAATTAGCCCTAACACCTCTGGTTTCTGGTCCACACAGGCAGAGATCCACCAGGGCGCCGGCAAAAAGTCTGATGCCATCAAAGCCTATAAAAATGCACTTACCTATTCAGCCACAGATTATGAGGCCAGATCTCATTTGAGAGAGCTGGAAGGCAAACAATCCGTCTTTGCTAATTTTGCCACAGTAGATATCGATGCCATGCTAAAAGCCAGCCCGGGAGCTGATGAATATCCCAATGATGACGCTGTCTATCTGGTAGACAACAAACGTCGGGTGGTCTATGAGGAAGGTGCTTCTGAAGCTCAAAATGAAGTACTGCTCAAGGTATTTAACATGGATGGTATTGATCGCTTTAAAGAATATAACCTGGCCTACAACAGCTATTCAGAGGTCCTTATTATTGAAAAGGCTGTGGTTCTGAAAGCCGATGGAACTGAGATCAAGGCTGATGAAAATAATGGCAAGGTTGTCTTTAAATCGCTGGTGCCCAACGATCACATCTACATCAAATGGCGGGTTCAGAATTACAACCAGGGTCGACTGTCTCAACATCTCTGGGAAGAGGTTCATTTCAACTTCTTTTTCCCGGTGAAAGAGCGCAAATATTCCCTGCTGATTCCCAAGGGATATTCCATTCAAACCAAAACTCAGTTTATGCCAGATGAAGCTGAAATCACCAAGACCAAAGATGGCATGCTCCATGAATGGGTCCTCTATGATCAACCTGCAGTGGAGTCTGAGTACAACACCAAGAATCTGGATGATTATGGCAAGATGCTGTTTATTTCAACCATTCCGGACTGGGAGTATCTGGTTGACTGGTATCTGGATCTGGCCAAAACCAAGACCCGCAGCAGCTATGAAGTTCAAGAAGTCGTCGCCGAATTGCTGGCGGGAAAAGCAGATCTCACCGAGATGGAAAAAATCGAGTTGATCTATAATTACATTACTGAAAACATCAGATACAGCAGCGTGTCCTTCAGGCAATCCGGTCTGATTCCCCAGAAAGCCAGAGACGTTCTGGTTCAGAGAATCGGTGATTGTAAGGATGTGGCCACCCTGTGTATTTCCATGTTGAAGGAAGCCGGGATTCCTGCCCACTATGTGCTGGTGAACACCTTTAAAGAAGGCTTGAATAAAGACATCCTGCCTGCCATCGAGTTCAATCACGCCATTGCCGGCGTAGAAACCGCTGGGGGTGTGCTGTATATGGATTTGACGGCTCAGAATTATCCCATCCATTCCGTACCTGCTGGGGACAGAAATGCCTTTGCATTGAGTATTATTCCGGGAACAAAAGCACCCCATTATCTTACGCCGGACTATTTTTCACCCCGCCTGACCAAACGCGTTTCCAAGGTAACTCTCAGCGAGGACAATTCAGCTATCATCGAAAGAAACACTGTAAAATCGGGGTCTGCCGGTGCGTCCTTCAGAAATACATACCGCTTTATGGGTGATAAAGATCGTCTCGACGAATTGGCTGAAGACCTGTCCAAAGATTATCCCAATCTGGTTATGAATGCCTTCAGCATTGAAGATGTTCACACGGTGGGGCAGAAGCTTGAATTCTTCTATAGCTTTTCTGTACCCCACTATCTGGTTGATGCCAGCAGCATGAAACTCTTAAAAATTCCCTGGACAGACAATCTGGTTTCCCGTCGCTCCTTATCTACAGAAGACCGGGAGTATGATTATCTCTACCGGGTATCTCAGGATACAGTCTGGGAAGAAATTGGCATCATACTGCCTGCTGGTTTTGAGCCTCTGGATTTGGAGGAAACCCTGAGCTTGAGTTCTGAGATGGCAGAGTATCAGGTGGACCTCAAATATGCTGATGGGGTTATTACTGGCCAACGTCGCGTGGTGAACAAGATGAGTGTGATTCCTCCGGATCAGTATCTTGCTTTTAAGAAGTATTATAATGAGGCGGTCCGGGCGGATGAGAGACAAATCCTCCTCCGCAAAACACCATAGAGGGTCCTCCTCGCGAAGACATGTAGGGTCAAGCCCCTTGCGTCATTGCGAGCGAATGCAATGAGCGCGGCAATCTCCGACTTCTTGGAGAACAGGTAGCCCGAGATCGCTTCGTCGGCCTTCGGCCTTCTCGCGAAGACATGTAGGGTCAAGCCCCTTGCGTCATTGCGAGCGAATGAGCATGGCAATCTCCGACCTCTTGGAAACCGGGCAATCTCCGAATTTCTGGAAAACGGATAGATTCGAGCTTTATCTCTCGTAGATTTAGCCATGACTGCTTAGGGTTTAGCCGGACATAAATCTACCAGGGAGGAACCCACATGAAGGAACCCATCATAATCACACTCATCATAGTAGGCATTATCGCATTGGTGGTGTTCATCATCATGCTTGTCCGGCATTTTGAAAAAAAACGCACGGAAGCCCTCAGGACTGCAGCTGCAGATATGACATTGGAGTTTTCACGTCTCCCAGACCCCCAGCTTTTGCCTTCATTGAGTGCCTTCCCGCTGTTTTCCCATGGACATTCTAAAAAAGCCTTCAATGTCATGAGTGGTATGGCCGATGAAATTGAAATCACTTTGTTTGATTATCGCTATACCACCGGTGCTGGTAAAAACCAGCACACCCACTATCAGACCGTGGTTCTCCTCAGGTCCAGCCTGTTGGATGTCCCGCCCTTTAGTCTGAAACCTCAGAATGTGTTTCATAAAATTGGCAAGGCCTTTGGCTATCAGGATATTGATTTTGACAGTCATCCTCTCTTCTCAGAGAAGTACCTTTTGCGCTCCACTGATGACCTGGTGGTTCGTGAGTGCTTTACTGATGATATCCTGGATTATTATGAACAGCGTCCTGGTCTCAGTACAGAGGCTGGTGGCGACCGACTGATCTTCTTCCGCGCCTCCAAGAAGGTCAAGCCAAAGGATCTGCCCCAATTCCTCAAAGACGGCTTTCACATCTACACCCTCTTCAAAAGAGCTCTATAAGATTAACTACCACCTGACATTTCGTCTGAGAAAGCCCAGAGAGTTTTTGGGATTGAAGTAAAAGAATGATGATTAACATACCCCCCAAGCTGTGGAGTTTGATCTAGCATAAAGGGAAAGCCCTCATTAGAAGTGATGCGATCTGATAAAATGAATTTATCACAACCCCTCGATACAAATCTAATCGCTCCCTGCGGCATGAACTGTGAAATATGTATGGCCCATGTCCGGGAAAAAAACAAATGCTCCGGTTGTTTAACAGCAGGGACAAATAAAGCCAAACACTGTTCCACGTGTGTCATCAGAAATTGCGAAAAGTTGAGTGAAACGGAGTCGGGATATTGTTTTGATTGTCATGACTATCCCTGTACGCGTTTGAAAAACCTGGATAAACGATATCGTAACAACTACCACATGAGTATGCTTGAAAATCTTGATAACATAAAACGAATGGGTCTTGAAAAGTTTATGATGCGGGAACGATCAAGATGGCGCTGTAAGCACTGCGGTGAACAGCTGTGTGTGCATCGACCTGTTTGCCAAAACTGCGGTGAAAGTTGGTCCGGGTTATGTTAAGTTTCATGGCCATTAAGGGGGGAGCTATGAAAAAGAAAAGAAGTGTGGGGATCTCTGTATTGATCCTGTTGGGAATCCTGGGGAGTCTCCACTCTCAGGACTTCGATTTTCAGGTAAATGGTGTTGAATCCATCTATACCATTCCAGCCGACACCCTGGTGAGGAATATCCACCTATCCCAGCATCTTAGTAACCAGTACCCCTTTCTCCATGGTCTGGATACACTGATCTTTACCTTTCAACAGCAAATTGAAGATACGGTTGAATATAAATTTGGTCCCTTCATGTATTCGGATGGGTCGCAGATATATCCCACCGTTAACTTTCTGTTTGAGGCCACCAGCTTTTCCAGCCTGGATTCAATGATAACAGGAGTCGTCATGATGGACTCTCAATTGGTTGAGGGTATTCGTTACGTAGATCTTCCCGGGGACTCACTGTCCGGCTTTCAGGTCGTGCTATCTGGGGAAGACCCCACCGGGGGAATGGCCTATATCCAGATTCCATACCTCACTGAGACCTGTTCGGACTGGCGCAATTTTCAACCCCTGCAAGTGGGTAATATATGGAACTGGGATTTCGGCTCGCCCGATTTATCAGCCACCCGGCTTGAAATTATTGATGTACATGAGGATGCCGGCCAGAAGGAATATACAGTTGCTCGCGAGCGGGTCAGTGGGTGGCCATATACGCTACTCCCGCCAGATACCTTTGCTGTGCTTACCTATGACAATGACCCTTATAAAATCTATTGGGATGGTGGAGACTATAATCATCTGATCTGTGAATTCAGACCCCTTCCAACGGAGTGGCAGCAGTATGGCATAGTTGCCGTGGTACCCGCCGCAGATGGAGCCCTTTTATATGAGTCCTCCTCAATGGGCGGGACAGATATATGGACCTGGGGAATTGGTCGGACATCAGGTGGCTGGGATGGTGGGGGCAGTCTGGATTTGTGGGGTTATCGTCTGGGTGATAGCCTCTGGGGTGATATTGACCATCTGGTAAGTGTCCGTGAAGTAAAAATCCTGCCGGAGACCCGGGCCATTTCTGCTTATCCAAACCCCTTCAACCCAAGCACATCAATTGAATACGACCTTCCAGAATTCAGTGAGGTTTCACTGATTATCTACGATATATCTGGACGAGAAGTAAATCAACTGGTTTCGATTTCTCAGTCTCCAGGCAGCTACAAAGTGAGATGGAATGGAATGGATCATAGCGGTCGAGAAGTTGCTGGGGGGATGTATTTCGCAAGGCTTCGGGCTGGCGATAATTCAAGTGTTGCTAAGATGGTCTATTTGAGATGATGAAGCTCAAGTCAAAAGGAATGCGGGAGAGATTTTTAAAGACTCTATTTGTGAACGAACCGTGGAATAAGAGCTACTTTGGACTAATTGGGGTTGCTTTCATACTCATGTTGATTCCCTTCAACCTTCAAGCACAATGGCCAACCTCTCCAGACTCATCTCTCGAGATAAGTCAAGGAATCTGGATAAACGCGATCAGTGATGGTCAGGGAGGAGCCTACATCGCAACCAGTGATTATGTTGGCAATGCAAGATGCAGCAGAGTGGACCATGGCGGAAATGTTGTTTGGGGTCCCCTGGATTTGGATGCTCAATGGGGAGCATATCTCAGTGGACACCGCTTTCCAATGATTTCACTCGCTTCAGACAGCAGCTTAATTATGTCCTATTCAGATGTATACTACTACTGGGAATCTGAATTCGAAGCAAAAATAAGAGTCCAAAAGATTTCGCCAGAGGGAGATAAATTGTGGGGAAATGGTATCATTCTAACCCCCGAAAATGCCTCAGGATCAGACAATCGTAGCGGTGTTTACAGTTATTCCATTGCTGATCACGAAGGCGGTGCTTATGTCATTTGGGGCGATAGTCGAGATGATATCGATAGAATGTGGATGCAAAAGATTAGTCCCGATGGCCAGATAGTTTGGGACAGTCTAGGTGTTTTGTTTGACATACCCGGTCGAGACATTAGATATCTCAAGGTTACTTCAGCTTCTCAGGTGTTGGTTATCTCTGCAACAAACACGATTTATGCACAATTAATGGATGATAATGGGGTCTTGCTCTTAGATACGGCTCACGATTTCAATCTCGGGAATATTGGGCGATTCCAATTGGATTCGTCGGACAACTTGTTTTTCATGAATTATCATGATAGGGTGTTCAAGACCAATCTATCTTTCGAACATCTCTGGTCAGATGCCGGTATTGTCATTTCAGATACGTCAGATTTTACTTTTCATCTATTGCCCGATGAAGATGGAGGTGCAATCATCCAATACCGAAAGGAAGACGTATCAGATAGAAATTTTAGTCAATGGATTAATGCTGATGGAAGTTTGAAGTATGGGATTACCGGAGCCTTTTCACTAATCTCGGATGGGAGTTGGTCTCCTGCGACCATGGCAGATGATAGTTCGTTTATTGTCATCCATCATGCTGGATTTTGTTCTCAAGCTCATTTTGCACAACGTCTGGACTTCCAGGGGAATGCACTTTGGGAGCATCCAGTTCGCACTACACCCAGCGACATTTATAGCCAACAAGCATCATATGCCGTGTCAGATGGTGAAGGCGGAGCCATTTATGTATATGAAGATAATTATCGTATCTTTGCAACTCAGGTTGGATATACAGGAACTTTGGGGAGTATCACCAGTATTGACGAACCGCGAAATCTACCCAAAAGACACCTTTTACTATCATTATATCCCAACCCCTTTAATCCTTCAACAACCATGGAGTACGATCTACCTGATCATTCAGAAGTATCATTGATCATCTATGACATGTCTGGTGGAGAAGTAAGTCGATTGGTTTTAAAATCACAAGCTCCAGGTAGCTACAAGGTGAGTTGGAATGGAGAGGATCATAACGGTCGAGAAGTTTCTGGGGGGATGTATTTCGCAAGGCTTCAGGCTGGCGATAATTCAAGTGTAGCCAAGATGGTTTATTTGAGATGAAGCGAGGGTAGAAATGAAATATATAATCAGCCATATTCTTCTACTTTCCGTTAGCCTTGCTCAGCTGGACGTGCGTGTCTATACGGATAAAGTTGAATATTATTATAATGAGCCAGTTGAAATATATGTTTCTGGACACAATACGACAAACGACACGCTGTTTTTAAATTGGGGGTCATCCCTGCAGTGGAATTATGCAATTGATGGTGATTTTCAATTGGCTGGTTTAGGCATTACCTCAAATCTCACGATTCTTCCCGATTCAACATATATTTGGAATATTATACATCACTGGGCAATCGAACCAGGTTATCATGAAATAGTGGGATTGGTTGATAATTACGGGATTTCCAACGACACAACCCATATCTCAGTTAGTCCACTTGCCATTGAATCTGAAACTGGGAAGCCCCAAAAAACTTCCCTGGTCCAAAATTATCCAAATCCATTCAATTCCAGCACAACCATCAAATACGATATACCAGAATACGCAGAGGTTACACTGTTCATTTATGACATTTCCGGTCGAGAAGTAAATCGACTGGTTTCCATATCTCAACCTCCAGGTAGCTACACCGTGAGTTGGAATGGAAGGGATCATAGCGATCGAGAAGTTGCTGGGGGGATGTATTTCGCAAGGCTTCAGGCAAGCGATAATTCAAGTGTAGCGAAGATGGTCTATTTGCGATGATATAGACTCACAGCCAGAAGTTATGTGCTGGGAAGCGGGTAAAAAATGAAGACGAGAGACCAACAACAAAACAGGGGTAGCAACATGAATCACAATTCCAACAGACCATTTCTTTACATCGTGCTCCTCTTCGTTTTGTTGAACGTTGTATTGGCAGAAGACAAAAAGTCAAACGCTTTAAGCAAAGCATCCACACTTGAATTCGTGATATTTGATGGAAATCAGATCCGAAATTGGGTTGGAAACAACGGTCAATTGGTTAGTCATATACCCACAGGAAGTTCGGGATTAGAATGGCCCAGAGGGACTGGCCAAACAGCTGTCTTTGCATCAGGTTTCTGGGTGGGAGGCAAAATAAATGGTGATGTCCGCACAGCTGCTGCAGAGTTTCAATCTGAATATTCTCCAGGCATCATCCCTTACGATACACAAACCCAACTACCCACAGGACAATCCTCACCAAACTCCCCCGATTATCAAGTATTCACCATACAGATGGGGGATAATTCTGATATAAGTTCTGTCGATTATAATCGGGAATATGCCACCTGGCCTGCCAGCGATGGCGCACCAGCTCATGATGGTGAATATTTTGAAGACGAGAACGATAACGGGATATGGGATGCTGATGAAAGTTTTAACGACTTTGATCTGGATGGAACTTATGATGCTCCGGATGGTGTGCTTATAACTGGTGAGGATCCCCCTGCATTTGCAGGTGAATTCATGGCATGGTACGTGGTGAATGACTGGCATCCTGAATCACATGCCAACCTCTGGAATTCACAACCCCTGGGAATTGAAGCTCAGGTTCTGCTCTACACGCTTCCTATAAACGCCATGTATGAGAATGTCCAATTCCATACCATCACACTGGTAAATAAGGGCGGACAAACTATCAATGATGCTTACTATGCTTTTTGGACTGATGCTGATGTGGGAAATGCCACTGATGATTTTGTGGGCTGTGATCCACCATCAAACCTGGGTTATTTTTATAATGGCTCCACCTCTGATCAGGATTATGGGAGTGCGCCTCCGGCCGTTGGATATACGATTCTGCAAGGCCCCATAGTGCCTTCCAGCGGTGACACCACCTTTTATGGAGGGGAAACCTACCTGGACAAAACCACCCTGGACATGACGGCGTTTAATCCTTTTACAAATGGCGACAATCTGTTTGGTGATCCTGAAATTGCAGTAGAGGCATACAATCTTATGCAGGGCTTAAGTGCCCAGGGAGAGCCACGGCATGAGTATTTGGATCAAAACCAACCCATCACAACATTTATATATCCAGGCGATCCAGAAACGGGTATCGGTTGGACTGAATATGACACATCAGTTCCAGGGGATCGTCGAAACCTCATGAGTATGGGACCATTTACAATGCCCCCCTGGGAAGACAGCAATGGAAATGGAATGGCCGATTTTGGTGAGCCTGGTGTACAGGTTATTCACGCCGCATTAGTAATTGCCAGGGGCACAAACAATCTCAATGCTATCACCGCCATGAAAACCTTCAGCAATATTGTTCGAGATGACTTTAACGAAGGATATGAACCCATCAACCCTACCGACCCTGCTGTCATTTTCAGTGGTAGTGGCTATGACCAGGAGATTGTACTTAATTGGTTCGAAGGTGCGGCTGAATATGAGGCAGCCGATTGGGGATACTTTGGATTGTTAAACTATGAATTTGAAGGTTATGAGTTATACCAGGGGGAAACAAACCAGGGTCCATGGTCCAATATCAACACCTTTGACGTGGTTAACGATGTCGGTATCATCATGGAGCAATATTTTGACCCCATTACAGGGACCATCCAGAACCGGATCGCTCACTATGGGAATAACTCCGGTTTGGAACATATAGCTTATATTGCAGAGGATGCTCTAAATGGTGGAGCTGCCCTGGTCAATGGCCAGGAGTACTACTTTTCGTTGCGCCCCTATTTCTATGACAACGGCTGGAATCCGCCCAGCATTATGGCGCCGCGCCAAATCGTAAGTGTTCAACCCAACCCAACTGGTGGAGGCTTCGCTCCCCGGGACACCTTGTCTGTCATACACACAGGATCCGCACAAGCATCGGTTACCATTGATGTGCTTGACCCCAGCCATCTCAGCGGCGAGGCTTATGAAATAGACTTTACTTATGATTCAAGCGCCCAGCATGGGGCATGGCACTTGAACAAAGAATCGGATGGATCAAGTGAAACCATTTTATCCGGTGGTGAGTCAGGCGGCCAATTCTATGTTGATGGATTCGAAGTGACTATTGCCGATATCATTTTCGGCCCCCCCCTGTTCAATAGCGGGTGGCAACAGACTGAGAATATTGAGCCGAACCAACATGCAACAATAGAGCTTCTGGCAGTATCGCCTGGTGGTGTTGACTCCCTGGCCTGGACCGATGCATCAATGACAACAATGGTGCATATGGATACCCTGTGTGGTGTCGGCTATGCCTATGATTATTTCGAACTTGAGGACAGGGGTCTTGATACCTGGTTTATTCTTCATTGGGATATATACCATGAAGTCCGCATCCAGGGATTTTCCAGTGATTTTGGGGCAGTTGGTAGTGATAGAGTGGGCGATATTCCTGGTGTGGGAGGTGGGTCAACTGACCCCGTTGCGCTCCAGGGAGATCTGGAGATTCGTTTTACAGAATCAGGACAAAATGCTTCAGTATGGGTTCGATCTGAGGGCAACGTGCCCCGACTTATATCCATACCATTTGAAGTGTGGGATGTTGAGCAAAACATGCAGCTCTGTGTGGGTATAAAAGACAATAACAATACGGGTGGCATCCAGGACACGACGCTGGATAATTGGGAGTCACGTCTCGATATTGATTGGGTGGTGGTCTTCTTTCAAGATTATGCCACCCATGGTGATTCACTCCAGGAGCTCTTTAACAATCCACATTCCGGCTGGTGTTGGCAGTTTAGCCAAAACTCCATTTTCAGCATTGGTGATGAGCTTTATTTGACATATCTGAATCCGATTATTGCAGGCACAGATGTTTACACCTGGACCACCGCTGGCTCCAGTAACGCAGATGATCCTGAGAACCCTGATGGGTTTGAGTTGAAACAGCTCAGGGTGTATCCCAATCCTTTCAATCCCAGTACCACCATTCACTATCGTATTCCCGAGCAGGCTGATGTATTCATCAGCATTTATGATCTTCTGGGTCGAGAGATCTGGAACCGGGAAATATCAGGAAGTCCAGCTGGCTACCAGAGCCTGCAGTGGAATGGTCTAAATGACAGTGGCAATCAGGCAGCCAGCGGTGTTTATCTCATCACGCTTACCACTTCGGAATTTAGACTGGTTCAGAAAGCCCTGCTCATTCGTTAGCATGGGGTGTGTACCTGGGGTAGTCACATCGCAGCCCCGAAAGACTTTGAAAAAAGATAAAAGAGAAGGACTACTGAGAGGAATAATGAAAAACATCAAACAGTTATCAGTAATTGCAATTGTGACGATCTGCACGATTGCCTGTTCAACCAACATTCCCATGAGCACATCGCTGGATGATGAGCTGGTATACGATTTGGAGGTCAATGACTCCATTCCAATTGTCTTCAAGCTTGAAAACCAGCTGACCAGCGGCTCCTTCTTCCAATATGAGAAAGGGGATGGCAACGTCTTATACCCTGTTGAAGATGAAATGGTCTACAATGAATATGTCGTCCTCACCCAGATGCTGAACGACTTCATGCGCTATCGTTTTGCCAATACCTCTGGTTCAGAGCCAGCCCAGATCGACATGGGCTTGAAATGGGTAACGATTTCATCTGAGGCCACCGAAAACGACCAGGCAACCACCCTGAACTCATTGTTGTTCATCCACGGTACCAGACTATACACCGCCGAGGTTCGGGTGGAGGTCATCATCACCCACAAGGGACATACCCATAAACGAACCATCTATGGTAGAGCCAATACCCGGGCAGAGACCTTCAAAAAAACCAAAACAGATGTAAATGCCTATAGCGCAGTGCTCAATAAGGCCAACAACAGAGTGGTCTATTTTACCAATCAGTTTCTCAGAGATGTCGGGCTTTAAATTGCCGGATAAAGAACAATGAATATCAGTTGTGTTAAAACGGCGTTTCTAATCAGCATCATTTTCATGTCTACATCCCCTGGTGCCGACAGACACAAACTGGTGGAGGCCGGAGAGACATTTCGATTGAGAAGCAATCCCGTTGTCTTTATTGGAGATGACCAGGCGATCGAGTTTCGAGTGGTGGAAATCGGAACAGATGTTGTTGTGGGCTATTATAAAAACGGTGAGAGCAAGACCTTTGATCGGGATGAGATTAGTATCATCCAGGAAATTAAACTAGACCATGTCCCCCTTGCCCTTATGGGTGCTCTGATGTTTGGAACTCTGGGATATATTGCCACCCCTGATGAGGAGGATGCCCTGGCCAAACCTGAACTTTGGGGCGCCTTATTTGGTGCACTGGGAGCGGGCATTGGTTATACGGCTGCCATCACCACCTCGGGGTTGTACACCTACTATTTCGATGGGGAGCTTTATTCAAAATATGCACTTGATCTCTGACGCTTGTGCCGAAAAGTCATAAGCCAAGAAATTTGATTAAATATGCAAGGAGAATGAGATGGATTCAAAAACACGGTTTGGAATGCTTGGCCTGACATTGTTCATTGTACTGTTTTTAATAAAGACACCCAACCGGCAGGTATACTATGAGAAATTCTCCGGGGCAATTCTTGAACAGCGCATACATGCCCTTGAGCAAAAAGTAATTTCACTTGAAGAACAGGTCGCTGATCTGGGATACAAATTAGAGAATCCAGAGACGAAGCTCATTCCGACAAATGGCATATCGTCCCAGAATTGACGCCCCATAACTTTTAAACAGGAGGGCTTTCCCCCATGATGGAATCAAACGTATTCCAGAGAACCACCACCACAGATAAAATCATTTCAGATGCCCAGTACAACCTGGCCATGGGTGCAGTCCTGTTCTGGGGCTTCTTCGTCAACTGGATCATCGTTCAGGCTGTAGACCCTGAATATCTCCGGAGTATCAATAGCCTGGTGTTTATCATCCTGTACTTTGGTTCTGCCATGTATGGCATACACCTCTTTACCAAATCCAACGATCCTGTAAAAAGTTTTATAGGTTACAATTTTGTGGTGGTGCCCTTTGGACTCATTGTCAATATGGTGGTCTCACAATACAGTCCGGACATTGTCCTGGAAGCCATACAGATAACTGGAGGAGTCACCATCATCATGATGATTCTGGGCGCCGCCTACCCCGCATTTTTCCAGAAAATAAGTGGTGCCCTCACCGGGGCCCTGATTGCTGTTATCATTGTGGAGATGTTCCAGATATTTATCCTTGGAATGCATTCGAACTGGCTGGACTGGGCTGTGGCCGCCATCTTTTGCGGATATATCGGTTATGATTGGGGCCGGGCCAATCAAATCCCCAAAACCCTGGATAATGCGGTGGACAGTGCCGCCGCCCTGTACATGGATATCATCAATCTGTTCCTGAGAGTGTTGAGAATTGTGGGGAGACGGAGATAGGATTGATATGAAACACTTCATTATAATCTTCGCCATGATTCTCGTGGGTTGTTCAGATCCTGATTCTCGTGGGTTTGATCTCAATCCGGGCCAGGCAGTCCTGACCATCGAAAATATCCAGTATGAAGCACAAGCGGTTCTGGGAACCCGAATGTTAGGGGACACAGAATATGAACAAATAACCCTGGAGGTATCAGACACCATACATATGGACATTCTCCATGAGAAATTTCAGGAAGGGGTCGTCTCGTGGACCGGCGAAACTTTTGAAGCAGAGGGTACCATGGTATTTTTAACCCACTTCAATCTCGGTGGCGGTTTTGGACCTCGATCCGGGTTTTTGATCATCTCCAAGCGAACGGAATCATCTATTTCCGGGATTTTTCAGCTTGAACTCCAGAATTTTGCCTCGAGTTGTTACAACTGTCCCGAAGACAGAATCCAGGTTGAGGGTCAATTTAACACGGGGTTGAATTAAAGACTTTTTGGATTGATTCTTCTCCTTCAGGATATAGTCCGGAGAACAGAATTCACCTGTCACTGGTCCTGACTTATTGATAAATTAAGGCCTGAAATTTTCAGGGGGGGGTAATCATGTACAAAATATTATTAATCCTACTCATTTCCGTCACCGCCTTTGCTCAGGTGCAATTCACGGTGGAAACTGACACAAGTGCGTATCAGCCTGGCGCAACCATAGGAATATCAGGGACCGTTACCAATATCTCAGGTGAAACGGTGACTCTGAATTGGCCCACGGGATGTCAGTTCAATTACTATTTGGGTGCCTGGGCAGCTTATGACTCTCCCAACTATGGCTGCACACTGGCCCATACCTGGGTCACCCTGGAGCCTGCCATGTCGCATACCTGGGAGAGGTTCCACGGGTCTGAGGACACAACTTTTGCAGCAGGCAATTATGCCATTGTTGGCTTTCTCAACGATGAAGCGTTTCAGCTGACACCACCAACCTTTATCACTATTGGGGATGTGCAGGAAGCCTATTATACCACAGGCTATGCGCCCCCCACTGACTCGCTCCTGTTGACCAATGGCGGTTGCGTCGGGCAAAGCCTGCTACCCGTGCTTGAGCAAGTCACCGACGACCTGGACTTGATCTGGATTTATGCCTACGAATCTTGCTGGTATCAATACATCCCGGTTAATAGCATGGCCATCAATCCCTATCCCTGGGAAGGCGATGAATTCTATTTTTATGTCCGGGATTCCCTGGATTATGACTATGAACTTCACCTTATCACTGATGTCGAAGACCAGGTCTTGAGTTTTGATGAAGTAAATCACTCCGGTGCAGATGGAGATTGTGTCTATCGGCTGATTATCTCCCATGAGAATATCGTTGTGGACACCCTTGAATACGCCTTCAAGGCCGAAATGAGTATGGGGGTGAAATCTGGACAGATAACGCCAGCCCTATTTAATGTGGAAGCCTATCCTTCACCCTTTAATCCGCTTACAACAATTTCTTTTGAATTGCAGGAGCGATCTGATGTGGATGTCAATATTTTTGATCTGTCAGGACGCCTGGTCTGGTCCACCAGCCTCAAAGCGCCAGATCCGGGACGCCATGAATTGAAATGGAATGGACAGGATACCTGGGGTGGCGGGATGGCATCAGGACTCTATATCGTTCAAATAGATGCTGGACGCGTGAGTGAATCCACAAAAGTGGTTATGTTAAAATAGAGTAACCAGACTACAAATTTGAAGCCCTGTTCAGATTCTGCACTTTCAAGTGTATATTGCAACGTCAGGGAATATGTCCGCGCAGGCGTGTCACTCGACTTTAAATAAGTAAACGCGTGAGTGAAAAGGAGCTGAGCTTTGAAAAAATCCAAGCTGGTCGCCGTATTTTTATATTCTATTGTTGTGTTTATCACAGCTGGGGCAGGATTGCAGTTTATCACGGCCACGAGATTTTTTGATTACCACGCCCAGGCTGCCGGAATTGATTGGTCCCGCCTGAACCCTGATCTTCAAATGCTGATTCTGGCTGGTTTCAAAATAACCGGAGCTGGCTTTTTGACCGTAGCCCTGAATCTGGCATTGATGATACTTTTTTCCTTTACAAAACATGCCAGAAGCTGGTCGGGCATCGCCATCCCTCTCGTTGGCCTGGTCTTCTGGTCCGTTGTGTTATCTACAACCCTGACGGTCCTGGCTGCAACCGGGGCAGAAGCGCCCTGGGCCCCCAGTTTGTTTTGTGTCATCGCCCTGCTGGTGGGTCTGTTTATTTCACAACGCGAGTTAAAAGAACAGGGCCTGCCTGGCTGATTGATGCATGATGGAAACACCGCTCCTTTCTAACAAAGATCAATATCCCAGTGAGGAAATCATCTTCTCTCACCTGGGAGAGGCAAAAATATGGTGGCAATCCATTTTTAATCACATCCATTCCCAGTATCCAGATTTCTCAGAGGAATGGAGATATTATGCCGACGGTAAATCCTGGCTCATGAAGGTGACCAGGAAATCAAAAACAATTTTCTGGTTGTCTATCATTCCAGGTGGATTCAAGATCACATTCTATTTTGGAGATAAGGCTGAATCTGCCATTCTGGGAAGCACCCTATCCACCGATCTAAAGGATATCTTCAAAAACGGCAGGCGCTTTGGAAAAATTCGCGCCATCACCCAGGAGGTTAGAGGCGCAAGAGAGATAAGTGAGATTAAAACTCTCATTGAGTTAAAGTTGAGTATTAAATAATGGATCATGTCGTTTATCTCGATGCACAGGCCAATGAGCTGGATTTGTTGCTATCCCAACAAAAATCCATGCTCATCCGTGGCGCCGCTGGACGGAAAATGCCTTATGATAGGGTTTTCGCCGGGGATGTTCTCTATCTAATAAATAACAATGCAGAAGGTCTCATTCTGGCTCGAGCAGAGGTAAAAAAGGTCATCAACTCCGAGAAGATGAACCGCGAAGAATCAATTGACCTTGTGGACAAACACGCGACCCAACTCAGCCTGAGCAAGAAGCAATATGGACGTTGGGCAGGGAAACGCTATCTGGTTCTGATCCAAGTGGGAGAGATCACTGAACTGGATCCCTTTCCCATTGACAAAAGCGCCTATGGAAATATGGACGACTGGCTTCCCGTGGAAACCATTGAAAGCGTAAAACAATAAAAGGAGTGGGTGATAAATGTTATCAGAGTTGCCCAATATTGGAGAGGTACTGGAAAAGCGACTGGCGGCTGTTGGAATCTGCACACCAGCAGATTTGGCTGAAGTTGGGAGTCTTGGTGTCTTGCAAAGATTGGAAGCTCTCAACGCGCCGGGCTGCCTGAACATGCTTTACGCCCTTGAGGGGGCGCTTCGCGGGACACGCTGGCACAATTTGTCCACCGAAGAAAAAGCACAACTCAAGGCTGACCTGAAAGCAATTATCGAAGGCTAACAGTTTTTCCCAACTTGGAGGGGGGAATCATATTGGTTTTTAAATCTGGACAACAAAGAGGACTGCAGTTCATGGCATTCGCATTCCTTTTAATAAACATCCAACCTATCCAGGCTCAATCTCCAATATTCCTTGGAGAAAACCTGGTGTTTCATATCAGTGATTCACTGTGTGTGATGCGCGGTGAGTATCATTTTATAAACCCCTCCGAAGAAGCTGTCAAGACACGCCTGTTTTATCCTTTTCCAGTAAGTGAGCAATTACCTTTTCCCGACATGATTGAAGTGCTATCCATGGAGACCGGAGTTCACCTGCCCCTCATGGGGGCAGACAAGGGGATTTCTTTTGTCCTTAATATTGATGCGGTTTCAGAAGCCAATATTCATGTGGAGTACTGGCAGACAGCTGAACATAATGTCTTTGAATACATTTTAACCTCAACCCAAACCTGGAGTCGAGCTCTGGAATGGGCGAATTATGAAATCCATGTCCCAGACCATCTCCAACTGGAATATTGCTCGCTGGACATAGATACGAGCTGGACTGAAATCGAGAAAAAGGTTTATTCAATCTCGCGGGAAAACTATCTTCCCGTGAAGGATTTAAAAATGCGATGGGGGGTTCCAGATGAATAAAATAATGCGAATCGCAAAACTTGCAATGCTGGTCAGCCTGATCACGCAATCAGCTTACGCCAATCCCATGGCATTAAAATTCTTCTCTGAGCTTCAACTTGACGAAAACAATCCAGGAGACTGGGTTTTAGAGCTCAAGATTCAGTGGCAACCAGCAGAGAATATGGATGGCTGGTATCTCACCACACCTCGAGATACGGCCTTCCTTGATTCAGGAATCCAGCTTTCAGAGGGTGCCTACATAATATTGCGGGAGGATAGTCTGCAATCAATTTTGCCCCTGTCTAACACTGGCGACGCCTTGACACTTTTTGATAATTCAGGATACTGGATAGATGAGTTGTTCTATGGGGATGTTGAATATTCTCAAGCACCCAGTCCAGTTACCGGGAACAGTATATGTCTGGGGTATGACTGGCATCACTACTGGTATCTTGATAGCTCTCCCACAATCGGGAGTGAAAACGATACAGCAGGATCAATGTGTAGCATTGAGGGCTATGTTTTCGATAGAAGCGGAAATCCTCTGGCCGGAGCCACAGTAAGACATGAATATACAGCTTATCATCAGGATTCTATCTGTGTCTTGACTGATATGATGGGCTACTATGCGGTGAATAAAATGGCAAGAGGTCACAATATTGAAGCCCACTTTGAAAATCATCAATCAGTAGACACGACCTTTCAAGCCTGGCCAAACACCGCCCATCAGGTTGACTTTTATTTAAGTCCGCTGGTCAGCATTGATGATAATAGCCCCGCCATTCCAGAACAGGTTAAGCTCATGCAAAACTATCCCAATCCGTTTAATGCCTCCACCATAATTGAGTATGGGCTCCCTGAGGCAGCTCATGTAGCTATAGATGTTTTCAAGTTGGATGGCAGTCATATCGCTAATGTTTTGAGAGAGAATATATCAGCTGGAAATCATGAGGTATCCTGGAACGCATCAAGCATCCCCAGTGGCATATATGTCTACACCATACAGGCTGGTGACATAAAACTCTCGCGGAAAATGATACTCCTTAAATAAACTCGAGCACGGGAATTGTTATCTGAATATTCAGCTCGTTGAGTATGTAGCGATGTGAAACAGTTATAATTGAGTTTTAATGATGAGTTACATATAACAAGAAGTTATGGGTTAAAACCTCAGTCATTGAGAAATTATTCGGCCCATCCCTTGAAGTGATTAAACTTGAATAAAACAAGCAAAACGGTTAAAGCTTA
Organism: Candidatus Neomarinimicrobiota bacterium; assembly: GCA_016784545.1. NCBI lineage: Bacteria > Pseudomonadati > Fidelibacterota > Fidelibacterota bacterium. Next base: position 20,138 of record JADHUM010000034.1, on the reverse strand, counting down.
ATGTGGAAGCAATATGAGTAAAATTGAAAACACTCTGTTTCTCATCTGTCTGTTCTCGCTGGCGAATTGTGTTTTAGCGGGGGACGTGTTTAAAGGCGAGCTTGTGCAGAACGTCTCGGGGTCAGATTTTCAAAAACAAAGACTTGAGATGGTTGAAAATCAGATCAAGAAGCGAGGAATAAACGATGGCGTCATTTTGGAAACCTTTCTCAGGGTTCCACGTCATCGCTTTGTACCCGAAGAAATCAAGCACCTGGCCTATAGCGATCATCCCCTGCCTATTGGTGAAGAACAAACTATTTCACAGCCCTATATCGTAGCCTTCATGACACAGGCTCTACATTTATCAACCCGGGATAAAATTTTAGAAATTGGCACTGGTTCAGGTTATCAAGCAGCTATTCTGGGTGAGTTATGTGATAGCGTATTTACGATTGAAATAATTGCCTCATTGGGAAACAGAGCAAAACTTCTATTAGAGGAGTTAGGTTATGACAATATCAAAGTAAAAATCGGGGATGGGTATCAAGGGTGGAAAGAGCATGCACCTTTTGATGCCATCATCGTCACCTGTGCTCCCGCACAAGTTCCGACTACCCTTAAAAACCAATTGAAGGAGGGAGGACGGATGATCATTCCCGTCGGTTCTTCATATCGACAGGATTTGGTGCTTTTACGGAAGGTTAATAATCAATTGGTTGAAGAAAAGGTATTGCCAGTATTATTCGTACCTATGGTGGACCCAACCGGAAAAAAATATTGAAGTCTTTTGCTCGAGTTAGTCAAGCATGGGAGTTGACAGACCAACGAGCTTTCCCTTGACAAAGAATGTCGTCAAACACATCTTGACTCACTTTTCAGAACAATAAACAACAAGTCAAACATCCACATGCTGTAAGCTTTTCAAGTAGGAGAGATCACGTCATGGAGCAGAGTCAATTCAGGGTTTATGGATACAGATGGGTGATGCTTTCCGTATTCATGCTGGTCATCTTTATCAATCAGGTGAGTTGGATTACCTTTGCACCAATCACAGGTCCAGCTGCAGCATTCTATCATGTCTCAGATCTTCAAATTGGCCTTTTGTCCCTCATGTTTATGTTGGTCTATATCGTCGTATCGGTGCCGGCCTCCTGGATGATTGATACTTATGGAATTCGCATTGCTGTAGGCATTGGTGCGGTCCTGACGGGTGTTTTTGGTCTCATGAGGGGAATGGTTGCAGATAACTATAGTCTGGTTTTAATCGCACAGATCGGAATCGCTGTGGGACAGCCCTTCATCCTGAATGCCATGACCAGTGTGGCTGCCCGTTGGTTTCCCGTGGGCAGACGCGCCATGGCGGCAGGAATGGGATCCCTGGCCATGTATGTTGGTATTACCGTGGGGCTGGTGCTGACTCCTTATCTTAGTATTCATTTCGAGATTACGGGCATGCTGCTGATTTATGGCATTGCTTCTCCCGTGGTGGCAATTCTCTTTTTTGTTTTTGCCAAGGATCGGCCACCCACACCGCCCTGCGCCCAAGAAGACGAAGAGCGATCCCTGGTATACGATGGTCTCAAAGAGGCGTTACACCGACGCAATTTCATCTACCTCCTTATTCTTTTCTTTATAGGCCTGGGTATTTTTAATGCAGTGACGACCTGGGTGGAAGATATCGTCAGGCCCCGGGGTTTTTCAGTCATTCAGGCTGGAAATATTGGTGGTCTCATGATTTTCGGTGGCATTTTGGGTGCCATCATCATGCCTCACCTTTCTGACAGGTCTGGCAAACGCACGCCCTTTCTACGAGCGATTGTAGCCGGATCTATCCTTGGGTTAATCGGGATTACCTTTGCCACGAGCTATGGGCTGTTGCTGCTATCAGCTTTTGTCTTTGGTTTTTTTCTCCTGAGTGCGGGACCCCTGGGGTTTCAATATGGTGCAGAAATTACTTATCCAGCACCCGAGGGAACTTCCAATGGGTTGATGTTGCTGGTGGGGCAAATCTCTGGGATCATCTTTATTCTGGGCATGGACATCTTCAAGAATCCAGTTACTGGATCAATGTCCTTGCCACTTTCTGTGCTCATAGGATTCATGTTTATCGCATTGGTGCTAAGTACAAGGCTACAAGAGGCACCGGGTCATTCCCAACGCAACAAGCAGGGGTAAAGGCTTAAAATCAAAAGGAGGGGTATTATGAAAAAGAAATTGTTTAAAGTGACAGTTGGGCTGCTTGTGTTCTCGCTTCAGCTTGCCTATGCTCAGCTTCCAAAATTAAAGCTATCTGCTCCCAAAAAGCCAACAGTAGTTTATGATAGAATGGATGTCAAGTCCATCAAGGCCAAGAAGGCCAAGGTTGAGTTTGTGTATATCGTCGACAATCCAAATTCCTTTGGTGTGGATCACATCAAGGCTGACTATGAACTCTTTTTGAAAGGAAAACCCACGGCAAAGGGAAAAGATGTGAAGTTCACTATTCCTGCAAACACCAAACAGGAGTTCAAGCTGCCTCTTGAGATAAATTATCTGGATGCCTTCGAGTCGGCTGGTGCGCTGGCAAAGGCAATCACAAAAGGAAAGAAGAGTATTCCTTTTCAGATGGATGTGACTTTTAAAATAGAGTTAAAAGTCTTAAAATTTGAAGTTCCTATCACTGCGAAAGGTGATCTTCCCTTACCCAAGGCCAAGTCTCCTAAAAAAATCAAGGTAAATAAAAAGAAGCTGAAGTTTTAAAGCGGTCGAAGTTATAGAGGCGCATTAGCGCTTGACAACCCCGGGACGCCACCATAACTTGAACACATGTTAATGGTAAATGAACATATGTTCAGGGCGATATGCGTCTAGTGGCTACAGATAGAAGCCTGCTTGTGTTGGAAGCTGCCCGTCTCTACTATGAGCATAATCTCAATCAGGCTCAGATTGCCAAGAAGTTGGAGGTTTCTCGTCCAGGTGTTTCTCGTTTACTACAGGAGGCTCGGGATGCAGGCATCGTCAAAATTCAGATTGTTGACCCCACTGCCACGGGGACCCGTCTTGAGTCTGCGCTTCGAGAAAAATACGCCCTCAAGCACGTCATTGTAGTGCCGTCAGATCCCAGTGATACCGTCCTCAAATCCCGTCTTGGTTCCGCCCTTATAAATCTTTTGGATACAATATTAACTAAGAATACCACACTAGGCGTGTCCTGGGGCTCAACCCTCCAGGCTGCCACAGAACATCTTAAACCACGATCCATCGATAATATGACGGTAGTGCAGCTCAACGGTGGTGTTTCCAAGGCCGAGCTGGATACCCACGCCAGCGAAATTGCCAGACGAATGGGTGATAACTATCATGCCATTCCCTATTTGTTACCCTTGCCAGCCATCGTGGACACACCTGAGCTCAAACAGGCAATTACCTCTGATCGCCACATTGCCAAAACCTTGAAGCTGGCCAGAGAAGCAGACATTGCCGTCTTTACCATTGGCGCCTTTGGTGCCAAATCGGTGCTGGTACAGGCTGACTATTTTGAAGATGCAGAAGTCCAGGCACTCATTGAACAGGGTGCTGTCGCTGATATCTGTTCACGTCTCATCAAGGCAGACGGCAGTATTTGTTCCCCAGAGTTGGATGATCGCACCATTGGTATCGAGCTGGAAGAACTGAAGGCCAAGCCCTATTCAATCGCCGTCGCAGGTGGCGCCGATAAGGCCAGGGCCATCAAGGCCGGGTTGGCAGGTGGATATTTTTTCAGTCTGATTACTGACGAAGATGTGGCTACCACACTATTAGGTGAGGATTAACATGAGTATTACCATTGCCCTGGGCGCAGATCATGGGGGTTATGCCCTGAAAGAAGCCATCAAGAATTTTCTGGAAAAGGAAGGCTATCAGACCATTGATTGCGGCACTGACTCCACCGAAGCTGTGGATTATCCTGTCTTTGCCGCCAAAGTGGCTCGCAAAGTGGCTGGAGGCTCCGCCCGTTTTGGGGTTATTGTGGATGGTGCCGGGATTGGATCGTCAATGGCAGCCAATAAAATTGCCGGAGTTAGAGCAGCGTTGTGCTATGACCTCTCCAGTGCCAATAATGCTCGGGAGCACAATGATGCCAACGTTCTGACCCTGGGGTCAGGGTTAATCGGCTCCTCATTGGCCCAGCAAATCGTCAAAAAATTTATTACCACGGAATGTACCGAGGAACGTCATTTGAAACGCGTTGGTATGATCGATGATCTACAAACGACAAAGGAAGAAACCACGAAGATGGAAACCATTTTAAAAGATCAGGAGTTAAGATCACTCAGTGATGCTGATATTCTGAAAATTGCCCAGCGGATAAGTCAGATCGTCCAGGCTACAGCAGGCAATGTGACTGCAAATCCGCAGGTCACCAGCGGCCACGATCACCAGGACACCGATATGGTCTGTCGCTGTGGTGTCTGTGCCGAGAAGCAACCTGACACCTATCGCAAGTTTATGGATTTTGGTGTGGAGCGTCTCGGTGTTCATGATGCCACTGGAGCCGCATCGGTCCCAGAAGACGTCGCCAAATGTATTGATCACACCATCCTCAAACCAGATGCCACAGAGGACGATATCAAAAAGCTATGTGCAGAGGCAGATGAATTTCAGTTTGCCACGGTCTGTATCAGTCCCAGTTATGTACCCCTGGCAGCCAAATTGCTGGAGCATTCAAAAGTCAAAGTGTGTACAGTTGTTGGATTTCCTTCAGGAGCACATCATCCTACCATCAAAGCCATGGAAACACGGCGTGCCATTCGAGATGGTGCTGAAGAAATAGATATGGTTATCAATATTGGTGCCCTGAAAAGCGGTAATGATGAGTTGGTTTACCGGGATATACGCATGGTTGTGGAAGCCTGCGAAGATGGCGGAGCCGTCTCTAAGGTTATCATTGAAGCAGCCTTGCTTACTGATGATGAAAAGGTCCGCGCTTGTACCCTGGCAAAAAAAGCTCGCGCAGATTTTGTCAAAACCTCAACTGGATTTGGACCCCATGGAGCCACGGCAGCTGATGTTGCACTCATGGCTCGCACTGTGGCAAACACTGGTATTGGCGTAAAGGCGGCTGGTGGAATTAAATCCTTCGAAGATGTACAGGACATGATCAAGGCTGGAGCAACAAGGATTGGCGCTAGTGCTGGAATTGCCATTGTGAAAAAAGCCCGTACCATCACCGTGTCGAGCTAATTGATTTTTAGCCACGGATTGACACAGATGAAACACGGATAGAAAAACCGAATAGTTAAAACCATCAGTGAACATACGTGTAGATCAGTGGCAAGAGTAAAGAGAGAATGGACAAAAAAGCCACGGATTGAGAAAGAAGCATAAAGCAAGCCACAGATTAACACGGATTTGAAAAGCGCGAAAAGGTAAAAGCTAGAGCAAAGAAAAATGGAACAACAGACAACAAAACTCGAGCACGAAGAAACAACCAAGGCGATTATTGGTGCTGCTTTTGAAGTCTACAATGAGCTCGGGTATGGGTTTTTAGAAAAGGTTTATCAGCGAGCATTACAGTCTGAACTATTGCACAATGGACATAAGGCAGAACTTGAGCCAGCCCTTGAAGTGAAATTTAAAAATGTGATCGTTGGCAAATACTTTGCGGACCTGCTTGTGGACAACAAGGTGATTGTAGAGCTCAAAGTTGCGAAACGGTATAACAAGAAGGATGAAGCCCAATTACTCAATGAGTTAAAGGCTAGTGAGATCAAAGTGGGTCTTCTCATAAATTTTGGCAGAGAAAAAGTTGAGTTCAAACGTTTTATATATTAAACCCACCGATCCTACAGGTTCACAAGGCGTTGATACAAAAAACATCTGTGCAAATCTGTGTTTCATCTGTGGCTTAAAAACAATTGGAGATTATAAATGAGTGTAGATCTAAGATCATATGTCTTTCTAGATAACTTGCAACCCCAGCATGCTGCTTTCTTTTGCACCATCGCCCGGGGCTTCTTGCCCCTAACAGGAATGGCATCTCTGTATGTTGAAATTTCACCGGGAATAGAGATTAACAGGATCACTGACATTGCCCTGAAGTCCACCAATGTGACACCTGGACTCCAGATTGTGGAACGCCTCTATGGCTTGCTAGAAATCCACTCATTTTCTCAGGCAGATGTCCGACAGGCTGGGTCAGCTATCCTGGATGCCCTTGAGCTAAAGGAAGAGGACCGCTGGAAACCTAAAGTGGTATCCAGTCAGATCATCCGCAATATTGATGATCACCAGACCCAGCTCATCAATCGGATGCGTCATGGTAACATGATCATTCCAGGCGAATCCATGTATGTCATGGAGTGTGTACCAGCTGCCTATGCAGCCCTGGCAGCCAATGAAGCTGAAAAAGCCGCCAATATCAATATCCTGGAAGTTCGAGCCACTGGTAGTTTTGGTCGTGTGTATCTCGGGGGAGATGAAAAAGATATAGATGTAGCCTGGCGGGCTGCCGAATATGCCCTTGAAGGGGTTGAGGGCCGTGATCCAGAAGTTTCAATTGAGAAATAAAGAGAATAAACTAATTTTTGAATTGTCATTGCGAGGAACGAAGAGACGAAGCAATCTCGGTCTCGAGATCGCCGCGGTCGTTTCACTCCCTCGCGAAGACAATCTTCTGAATAACCAGGTGAATCAATTAATTATGAAAAAATTAACGCAAAGAAATAACAAACAGGAGGCAATAAAATGTCTGACGCACTAGGAATGTTAGAAACAAGAGGTTACCCCGCAGCAGTTGAAGCAGCTGACGCCATGGTCAAAGCTGCCAAGGTTGAATTGGTTGAGTATGAAAAAACAGGTGGCGGTTATGTAACCGTCGTGATCCGTGGTGATGTTGCTGCCGTGAAAGCAGCCTGTGATGCTGGTCGTGCCGGTGCTGCCCGTGTGGGTGAAATCGTTGCCGTTCATATCATTGCCCGTCCACACCCAAATGTGGATGCAGTTTTACCTCTCGGTCGCAACAAAGAAGGTAAAGCCGAACTGGCCAAAAGATCCTAAGTCAGGGGTGATCCCATGATCCTGGCAAAAGTTGTTGGGACCGTTGTGGCCAGTCAGAAAGAGCCCAGTATGGATGGACTCAAGTTTCTGACCCTGCAACAGGTCGATATAGATGGTAAGGCCAAGGGCGGATTTGTCATTGCGGCAGACGCCATGGGTGCTGGAACCGGTGAAATGGTTCTGTATGCCAGTGGAAGTTCTGCCCGTCAGACCAAAGTTACCGAGAACCGACCCTGCGATGCAGTGGTCATGGCCATCGTTGACAATTGGGAGATCGATGGCAAACTCAAATACAAAAAAGGACGGGATGATTAACACCCCGGTTTTTCTTGTATCGTCATTGCGAGCCTGCCTATGCCGAAGCGGCTTCGCGCAGGCTGGCGGAGTGTGGCAATCTCGATCCCGAGATCGCCGCAGTCGTTTCACTCCCTCGCGAAGACGCATCAAACGAGTTTCGTCATATGAGGTGTCGCACTGAGCTTGTCGAACTGCTCTAGAAGCTTGCAGAGTCACAAAAACCTGTTTTCGCGAAGCCAAACAGGTTTCAAAGAATGAAAGCAATTTAGCTGGCGCTCCTCGCCAACGGAAATTGCTTTCTGAAGGACGAAACGTGTTGACTAGATGGAATTGTACAAACCGGAGGTAGGACATGTCGAAATTGACAGATAGTCAAGTTGACCTCATAGCAAATAAGGTAGCCTCGCTACTCAACCCGAGTCAGAGCCCGAATGTCGTGCATGCACCCGTGGTTCCAGACCTGGGTCAGACTGGGCAGACCCATTATGGTGTCTTTACCACCGTAGATGCTGCTGTCAAGGCCACCCGGGTGGCTTATGAAGCCCTGAACAAACTGACTTTGGAGCAAAGAGTCACCATCATTGCCAGCATCCGCGCCAAAATGCGGATCCATGGTGAAGATCTGGCCCGGAAGGCCCACCAAGAGACCGGTATGGGTCGTATTGAGGACAAAATCCTTAAGAACCAGCTGGTCACTGAAAAGACAGAGGGTCCTGAAGCCTTGATACCTAAGGCTTTGTCCGGTGATCGGGGACTGACTTTGACGGAGTGGGCACCTTATGGTGTTATTGGCTCAATCACACCAAGCACCAACCCTACTTCCACAATTATCTGCAATACCATTGGCATGCTGGCTGCAGGAAATGGCGTGGTCTTTAATGTTCACCCCATGGCCAAGGAAACCAGTATACTCAATGTAGAACTCCTCAATGAGGCCATCATTGAAGCTGGTGGACCGCCGAATTTGGTAACCACAGTAGCATCGCCAACAATTCAGAGCGCCAATGAACTCATGCACCACAAGGGCGTGGATCTCCTGGTTGTAACCGGTGGAGAAGCAGTCGTTAAAGCCGCCATGTCCAGCGGTAAGCGTGCTCTTTGTGCCGGCCCGGGCAATCCTCCAGTGGTTGTAGATGAAACTGCCAATATTGAACAGGCTGCCAGGGATATTGTCCGTGGTGCCGGTATGGACAATGGAATCATTTGTGTACTGGAGAAGGAAGTCTTTGTGGTTGAGTCTGTAGCAGATCAACTCCTGGCCGCTTTTCCCCGTCATGGAGCAGTTGTACTAAAATCTCACGAAGTCAATCAGCTGGAAAAAGTGATCTTCGAGAAGACCAATGGCATGCGCAAACCCGGCGTCATGAATAAAGAGATGATCGGTAAAAATATTCAATATATCCTTTCCAAAATCGGTATGCAGGTAGCTGATGATGTCCGTATTGCTATTATGCCTGTATCTGTTGGTCATCCTTTGATTTGGACCGAACAGCTGATGCCTGTGCTGCCACTGGCAAGAGTCCCCAATGTTGACCAGGCTATTGACCTGGCCAAAGCTGCTGAACATAATTTCCGTCATACTGCAGTCATCCACTCACAAAACATCAATAACCTGAGTCGTATGGCCCGGGTAATGGGTTGCAGCATCTTTGTTAAAAATGGCCCCACCCTGGCTGGTTTAGGCTATGGCGGTGAGGGCTATACTTCTTTTTCAATCGCCAGTCCCACCGGTGATGGACTCACAGGACCTCATTCCTTTGCCCGTCCCATCCGCTGTGTGCTGGTTGACAATTTCAGGATCGTCTAATGAAAACACAAGACGCACTGGCTCTTATCGAGCTCGACAGTATTCCAGCTGGTATTCTCACTGCAGATGCCATGCTCAAAGAGGCTCCCATCGCCGTTTTGAAGTCAGGAACCGTTCACAACGGTAAATATCTGATTCTCATTGGTGGTAGTGTGGCTTCAGTAGGGATGGCATTTGCCAAAGGGATGAGTAAAGGTCAGGACCATCTGCTTGATGCTGTATTTCTTCCGGATATCCACGAAAGTGTTTATCAGGCTTGTTTGGGCAAGAGGTTGACCTGCGGGTCAGAAGCCTTGTCGGTTATGGAAGTGTCCACTGTCGCTGCCATTCTCCAAAGTTCAGATGCTGCCATGAAGGGCGCTGAGGTTGAACTGGTTGAATTACGATTGGCTGATGATCTCGGTGGCAAATCCATTGCCATCTATGCTGGCAAGGTGGAAGATGTGGAAATGGCCATCAATATCTCAGAAAAAGCCGTTGAGAATCCTGAAAACATACTGTCCCAGAGTATTATTCCCCTGATTGATCCAGAATTGGCCAAACAGATCGATGCCTCCACCTATTTTTCCAAATCTGATCTGTCAAAATTAGCCGGAGCTGAATAATGCTCCTGGGTAAAGTCATTGGAACCTTGACGCCAGCTATGATTTATGATGGTCTGGAGGGCGTCCCCATGCTTATGGTGCAACCCCTGGACAAACATCAGGTCCCTGAAGGTGAACCCATGGTTGCAGCAGACCCCACCAGAATGTGTGGACCTGGAGAGTTGATCTATTATGAAAGTTCCCGTGAAGCGGCATTGCTCTGCGATCCCTGGTTTGTCCCTGTAGACCATGCTGTGGTCGGCATTGTGGATGACATCCAAATCCAGAAGGACTCATAGAAAATGGCGATGCAACCGATCAGTGCGTTAATCATTGATAGTCATCTCGAGGGAGGGAAACGACCGCGGCGATCTCGGCCTCGAGAGTGCCACGTCACCCCGACTTGGTCGACGGGCTTCCTCGCAATGACGAAAAATCATAGACTTATCTTGGAGTGCTTATGATCCTGGGAAAAGTCTGCGGAACCATTCACTCCACTATTAATCATGAATTCTACGATAGCAAACGTCTGTTGGTTGTCGATAAACTGGATGCCTACCTGAAACCCACGGGGAAATATCTTATCTGTATCGATAGGGTTGATGCAGGCGTGGGGGAAACCGTGCTCATGTTGGATGAAGGCAATGGCGCCCGGCAAATTGTGGGCGATTCTAATGCACCCCTGCGCTCGGTTATCGTTGGTATTGTGGACGAGGTACTCCTTCCATAGTCAGTCACCCCTAGACGGGTTCACGGTGACGGATTGTTGTTGAATGTCCAAAGTCGTGCTTGTCAAGTCTTCGCGATAGGACGTGGCGATCTCCATACCATATTTGCCCAAGAACTCCGAGATTGCTTCGGTCATACTTCCCTCGCAAAGACAAAAAGGAGGGTCTGCCTGCTCTCTCATGCTTGATAGAATATCCTTTTTAACCCATAAATCACCTTGGTGAAATACCCATGGTAGTCTATCCTGCGACGATATTAACTAGATGGGAATTACGACATGAATGATGCAGAACAGAGAGTTGTAAAAAAGGGTGACAGTATTGAGTTGGAAATTGAAAGCCTGGCCTTCGGCGGCAAGGGTGTTGCCAAGGTAGACGGACTCGCCATCTTTGTCGAACGCACCATTCCGGGACAGAAAGTTCTGGCCCGTATTGTTAAAAAGAAAAAGAGCTTTGCCGAAGCCTATCCCCTGGAGATTTTGAAAAAAGCCCCCAACGAGATTGAAGCCAAGTGCCCTGCCTTTGGTACCTGTGGTGGTTGTCGTCTTCAGAACCTGGAATATGATGATCAGTTACTGGAAAAGACCCGACAGGTTCGTGACCTGGTTCAACGCGTCGGTGGCTTCATCGATTTTGAGGTTCCCACAGCTTTACCCTCGCCGACAGCCTTTCACTACCGAAACAAAATGGAGTTTACATTTACTCCAAGTCCCTGGCGCAATCATCCCGATGATGTGGACGAGCCCCTGGGGCTGGGTCAGCATATCCCGGGACGCTTTGATAAGATTGTCCATATCGAAACCTGTTATCTCCAAAAGCCCATCATGAATGAAATCATGAATTTTGTATTCGCTTTTGCCAAGGAACATGGCTGGGAAGCCTACAATAATAAAACCCATGTGGGCTGGGCACGGAACCTGGTCCTGCGTTATGGCGAGCACACCGATGAGATCATGGTAAATCTGGTTACCAAGACCTACGAAAAAGAACATATGCAGATTTTCAAAAATACCATTATGTCCAAATTTCCACAGATTACCACGCTGATTAATAGCATTACCTCCAGATTGTCTGATGTTGCTGTGGGTGAAACCGAGGTTTTCCTCCACGGTCCTGGTCACATAAGCGATCGATTGGGCGAGTCCGAATTTGAGATTTCTGCCAATTCCTTTTTCCAGACCAACACCCTTCAAGCTGAAGTGCTATATGCTGAAGCCCTGAAAGGAACAGACCTAAAAGGCGGGGAAGTGGTCTATGATCTGTATTGCGGCACGGGAACCATCGCTCTCTTTCTGGCCAAGCAGGCCAAAAAAGTGTACGGCTTTGAATTGATTGCCAGCTCGGTAAAGAATGCCCGTAGAAATGCCAAGGCCCAGGGCTTTGAAAATGTGGAATTCATTCTGGGAGATCTCAAGGATGTCCTTTCACAAAACGTAGATCGCATTGAGCCAGCAGATGTGATAGTGGTAGATCCCCCACGCGCAGGTCTCCATCAAAAGGTAGTGGATGATATACTGAAAGTTGGACCCCAGAAGTTGGTCTATGTCTCCTGCAATCCCTCCACCCTGGCCAGAGACTTGAAATTATTTTGCGAGACAGACTATGAACTGGTCAGTGTCCAGCCCGTGGATATGTTTCCCCACACCACCCATATTGAAACCGTCGCGCAAATGGTAAGGAAACCTTCAGCCTAAAAACGCTTCAGGGAGAGAATTCACATGAGAAGATTCGTTGTTGTTCTGCTGGTCCTTTTAATAGGGGTCCAACTCACGGCAAGTGATATGGATGCCCAAATCGAGGACATCCTCAAGCAACTAACCCTGGACGAAAAAATCGCCATGACCCACGCCCAATCAAAATTCAGCTCGCCAGGTGTGCCACGTCTTGGCATTCCTGAGATCTGGATGTCAGATGGTCCCCATGGCGTCAGGGAGGAAATTAGCTGGGACAGTTGGTCCCCGGCAGGCTGGACGAATGACTCTATCACCGCCTTTCCGGCTTTAACCAGTCTCGCCGCCACCTTTAATCCTGTGCTGGCTGGCCAATATGGAGTCGCTCTCGGCGAGGAAGCTCGTTATCGCAAAAAAGACATTTTACTAGGCCCTGGGGTAAATATTTATCGCACACCTCTTAACGGTCGGAACTTTGAGTATATGGGAGAAGATCCCCTTCTGGCAGCCACCATGGTCGTTCCCTATATCAAGGGGATTCAGCAAAACGGCGTCTCAGCCTGCCTGAAGCATTATGCCTTGAACAACCAGGAGCAGTGGCGGGGACACATCAATGTGGAAGTCAGTGATCGTGCCCTGCATGAAATTTATCTCCCGGCCTACAAGGCCGCTGTGACAGAAGCAGGGGTTTGGTCGGTCATGGGTGCCTATAACCAGTTTCGCGGACAACACACCACCCATCATGAGCAGCTCATCAACGGTATTCTCAAAGGCGAATGGGGTTTTGATGGTGTTCTGGTTTCTGACTGGGGTTCTGCCCACGATACAAAAGAGGCAGCTCTGTTTGGGCTTGATATTGAAATGGGCACAGGCACAGATGGCCTGACGACTTCAAGTGAAAACGCATATGACTATTATTTCCTGGCCAAACCATTTCGTGAAATGATTCAAAATGATGAGCTGAAAGAGGACGTCCTGGACGACAAAGTTCGTCGAATTCTGCGATTGATGTTTCGTACGAATATGAAGTCTAACCGTCCCCTGGGTAGAATGAACAATCCGGAACATATAGAGGTGGCCCGTAAAGTTGCTGGAGAGGGAATCGTTCTATTAAAAAACGATAAATCCTTCTTCCCAATCAATCCAGACAAGAAAATGACCATCGCTGTCATCGGTGAAAACGCCACGCGACCCATGACACCTGGTGGTGGTTCTTCCGCATTAAAGCCCAAAGATGAAATTTCTCCCTTACGGGGTTTGCAGGAAAGATTTAGCAAGGCAACCATTCTCCACTCCCAGGGATATGCCGCAGGTCCTTCCCAGTATGGTCGTGTCATCCCATCAACCATGGATGCAGACTCCCTGCAAAAAGCTGCTGTCAAAATCGCAGCGAAAGCTGATATCGTTCTCTTCTTCGGTGGACTCAATAAGAATCATGGACAGGACTGTGAAGGTGGGGATCGCCAGGATATGACCCTGGATTTTGGTCAGGACGAGCTCTTGACAAAACTGATCAAAACCAATAAGAATATTGGTGTCATTCTGGTGAGTGGTAATGCCGTTGAGATGCCCTGGTTGCCCAAAGTTAAGGGGTTGATCCAGGCCTGGTATCTGGGTAGTGAAGCGGGCCACGCTATCGCTGATGTTATCAGTGGCGATGTGAATCCCTCGGGGAAACTGCCATTCTCATTCCCGGTGAAGCTGAGCGATAATGCGGCTCATTCTTTTGGTGAGCTTTCCTATCCCGGGGATGGTAAAAACCAGTATTATAAAGAGGATATTCTGGTTGGATATCGCTGGCATGATACCCAGAATATCAAACCCCTGTTTGCCTTTGGATATGGGATGTCATATACCTCGTTCAAGCTTTCCAATATAAAGACCGATAAGAAATCCTATGAAGCAGGTGGAACCATCAATATTTCCTGCAAAGTTTCCAATACGGGCAAAACTGCTGGCTCAGAAGTGGTTCAAATTTATGTGGGGAAAACAAACTCAAAGGTGGAACGGGCCGAGAAGGAGCTGAAAGCTTTTCAGAAGATCCACCTGACCAGCGGTAAAAATGCATCAGTCCAATTATCAATCGACGTAAACGATCTTGCCTTTTATGATGAATCCATCTCTGACTGGAATCTGGAAAAAGGGGACTACCTGATCTATGTGGGAACGGCGTCCAACAAAATTGATAAAACAGTGAAGATCAACATCAACTGAGCATCTACTGTCTTGGACTTTGAGCTTGCTTCTGAGGTCGTAGCCTTTAGGCAAAGCCTATCAAAATGTCCAGTTAATGGGGGCCATCTCTGGACCGGCTCAGTCGCCAGTGGGGCGCAAATACAAAAGAGGTGACCGACCTCTCAGCCGATCACCTCTTAAAGCGATAATAAATAATTCTTTATGTGGGCTATTGTCTTGTGGCTGTCAATTCGTAACAGGCAGCCGCATACCAATCATTTCCAGCGGCTTCACAGGCTGTCATGTCAACACCATCAACTTCTTCACCGTCAGCGTCCTCACAATAGGCATCTGTGCTGGTAACAATGGTGAAAGTGTCTCCGCTAAGGTCAACGGTCTCACATTCACCTTCTATGCAAAGCTGGTCTCCGTCGACTTCCCAGGTGAGGGTTTCTGTGTCAGTCATTCCAAAAGCAGAGGTTGAAATGTCAACGGTTCCATCTGCATTAAAGGTGTAATCCATGCTAACGCCAAAAGCAATAGCCAGCGCCCAGCCGGTATAGTCCAGATCACCGGAGCAATCGGCATTGGCATACTCACCCATGTTGGTGATGCTCCAGTCACCTAAAACCTCATCGCTGAGAACTTTGTCTTCAGCCTCGTCTTCACAGCCTAACAGTGCCAGGCAACAGACCAGCAGGGTTAAATATTTCATGCTTCTCTCCTTGTAGTTAAGCGTCCCCCAGAGGAGGAGCTGTTTGATGGTGGTTGATTGGGAACCACTTATTTTAATAGATGAGCGTTAATTGTCAATGCTGAAGGTCTTCTCGTATCAAGACGGGCAGGTGAAGAAAGGGCTGGAAATATTGACAGATAAGTGACATAATAGGTCCTTAAATAAAAATACAGGAGAATCCTCATGGATATAAATGATGTGATGAAAGAATTGGAAGCCTATGGAGATGAGCGAACCAAAAACACACTCATGAATCATGGGGCCAAGGAACCCTTCTTTGGTGTGAAGGTAGCTGATTTGAAGAAAATCCTGAAAAAGACCAAAAAGAATCATGAGCTTTCACTTGAGTTATACGCCACAGGCAATTCAGACGCTATGTATCTGGCTGGTCTCATGGCAGATGAAACCAAGATCACTAAGGCCCAGTTGGAAACATGGGTTGATCAGGCCTATTGGTATTATCTCAGCGAATATACCGTACCCTGGGTTGCTTCAGAAACCCCTTTTGGGTTTGAACTGGGACTCAAATGGATTGAATCCGATCTGGAAGGAGTGGCCGATGCTGGTTGGGGCACCTTGTCGTCATACGCAGCCATTCATAAAGATGAAGAGCTGGATATTGAGATGTATCGCAAGCTTTTGCATCAGGTGGGTGAACAGATCCACTCCGCCCAGAATCGGGTCCGCTTCGCCATGAACTCATTTGTTATCGCAGTGGGCTCCTATATCGAAGCACTCACCGACGAAGCTCTTGCAGTTGGAGAAAAGATAGGCACGGTGGATGTGACGTTGGGCAGTACCGCCTGCAAAGTCCCCCTGGCTACAGAATATGTAAACAAAGTGATTACCCGCGGTGCAGTAGGGAAAAAACGTAAATCCGCTCGCTGCTAACAGGTATAGGCTCGTCGAAAGTCGAAAGTCACAGGTCACAAGTTCCAAGTTTCAAACCCTTATTTGAGCAACATCATCTTCTTCGTTGCACAAAATCCCTCAGTTCGCATGGTGTAGAAATACAGCCCTGAAGAAACTGAATGACCAGCATGGTCAACACCTCCCCACTGAACTGTATAGGCGCCAGCAATCTGGAAACCAGCAACCAATGTGGCCACTTCCTGTCCCAGCATATTGTAAACCGTGATATTTACATCAGTGGCTCCATTCAACTCATACCCAATGCTTGTCACTGGATTGAATGGGTTGGGGTAGGCAGCATGCAGTTTTGCCATAGTTGGAATCTCAGGTTCGTCCAGAGAGGTGATCGTAATAGCTCCTCTAAACCACTCAAAGATATTTGCCACAGGATTCCCCACAGCATCAACCGCTGAAGTGTAGGAGCTCACGGTGTCTGCGGGATTGTAATAATTCAAACCAAGGGGGTCCAGAGCCCAAAACGAGGTTTTCCAGCCGGGACCCGAATTATACACAGCCACAGCTGCGTTATTCTGGTTTGGATCGGTGAGACAAACAGTAGCCGTGGGATAAGGAGTAAGGTTATCAATCCAATTGTCGAATCCCAGCTCACGGTGGGGCTCATAGAATAATTGTAGGTTATTCCCCGCAAAGGATGCCAGTTGCCCGGTCAATTGATCACCAGCCACTGCATCAACAGCATATGGCCCCAGATAAGATTCAGGAGTTCCATCATAGTTAATATCTTGCGGTCCAAGTGTCTCAACACCAAGATAACGTCCTTCAAAAGTGCTGGAACTCATTGATGAGTCTGCAAAACCTGAGATCACACCATAATCCTGACCACTAAACATGAGACAGTGCTGGTTATCCACTGTCCCGCTAGCTAGCCAGCCACGATAAACGTGGGCATAACCTGTTGCATCATTAAAGGGTCCGCTGCCCATAACATGATAAATAGTTGAATAGTTAATTACCAGCTCGCTGGAAACCGGCCCAAGGGTGGCCTCCCAGAGATCATAGTGCTGACTAAATGATGAGTCAAGACCCTCCATATAGCGCCATTCTTCGCCCATATTATCGTCCGTATCATAAACGAGAAGTGTTGCTTCAACTGGAGCAAAGATATAATATGACTCCACATTACTGGTGTGCTGACCCCCTTCTATATCGATGACTTCCACCCAATACTCAATTGTGCTCTCTGGGTTCTGACCAGGAATTGAGGCGGTATACTCGTTGTTTGAACCAGACATCTCAATCGGTTCTGCAGGGGTATCATTCACCTTATATACCAGGGAAACTGAATCAAGGAAATCGTCTGTACCGCTAGGGTTCTGGTCTGATATTTCTACACTCACAAGACGGTTCTCAGTTGAAAGAGTTGTGGGTAAGGCCTCTAGTTGAATAAATAAATAGGGTGTACACACAAAGCCTACATACACTGACCAGTCCCAGACATATGATCGAATATGCCAGCCCCAATCATTTATGCCCGTGCGACCATTTGGTGCAGAGATCGTATTGTAAAACTTCAAACAGGGTGGGGGGTCATGTGTGGAATGGGCAGATAGAAAGCCAACTCGATATTCAGGACCGTCTGATTGAACCTCAAAACCACCAAGTTTAACAACGACGATAAATGCCTCGTCCCTTTCAAAATTGAAAGGCCCAAATTCAGAGTTTTCCAGGTCGAGAGTCACCATGGCTTCGTCATCAACATTGGGGTAGACGGGTATCTGGACCATGCCAGTTTCAGGCCAGAGTTGCTCCCCCAGGGGATCATACTGGTAGCTGGTATCAGCATCATCCAGATCATTGATCCCACCAAACACCCAGTTGTTTCCAGCGATATCGTAGATGCCGTTATCCTCATAATAGCCCAGCCAGGAACCAGGTGCTTCGTCCGCTATCAACTCCTCATCGATCTCATCCCAGGGGTAGTTGGCGGCATAGATGGCAACTGACATACTCCCACCCTCAACTTCAGGTAGGTCTGACATATTAAACTCAATTGAATTGGCCTGGCCATCAGCAGGAGGTATGTACAGCTCTGAGAAGTAATCACCTGACCAACCACCAACATTACTGTTGAGAGTGAGGCCATTCGTATTAGACAGGGCGAAGTCCTGGGCGAAGACAGTCATGCTGAAAACTGAGAATAGTGCCAATCTTTTAAGCAGAAATTGCAACAGGCCCCCTCCAGGTCATTGTTAGCAAATGATGTCGTGATGGTAATTCGATATATTTATAAATGCAACACACTTCCACCAGCCAGGATCAAGGACATTGAGGTTCTCGAAATGTCCGGTCTCAAAGAAGAGTCTTCCTCTAGCTTCGATGAACTCAGGCATCGGCACTAAACCAGGAAAGTTGTTTAAGCATATTTAACCGCAAAGATCACTGAGACCGCAGAGGTACAATTAGGCTTTTCATTACCCCGTCCTTTAGGGCGGGGGTCTTGAAACATTAAAATATGAAGGACTTTAGTCCAGACTTTTTGAGCCCATCTACGTCCTCCAGACGACAATGGGAAATCTTAATCCCCTGTTTGTTTGTTGAATTAAACCCCGACTTAAAAGCCCGGGCAGGTGAATTACTTGAGCAACATCATCTTCTTCGTTGCACTAAATCCCTCAGTCCGCATGATGTAAAAATACAGACCTGAAGCTACTGAATGACCAGAGTGATCAATTCCGTTCCACTGAACGGTGTAAGCTCCAGCGGCTTGAAAATCAGCCACCAATATGCCTACCTCCTGCCCCAGCATGTTGTAAACAGTAATGTTGACATCTGCAGCATTACCTAGTTCATAAGCAATTGATGTCACCGGGTTGAAGGGATTTGGATAGTTGGCTTGCAGTTTTGAAGTAGCAGGTACAACTATGCCTTCTTCAAGACCAACAGTGCTGTAGTTTGGCGGACCAAACCAATCAAAGGTTGCGGCGACCGGACCACCATTAACATTGAGACCCCAATGGTACATACTTGAAATATCTATTGGACTATAAAAGCTTAATGCCAGTGGATCAATTGTCCAGAAGGCTGTCTTCCAACCGGGACCTTCATTGTAGACAGCAACGGCCGCATCACTCATGCCGGGATCGGTGAAACATACAGTCCCTGAAGATGGTGTCAGATTATCGATCCAGTTTCCAAAACCCAGTTCTCCAAAAGGGTCATGATACAACTGCAGACTATCTCCTTCAAATGCTGCGAGATGTCCAGCTAAAGGATCACCGGCAACAGCGTCAACTGCATAAGGATCGGCAATTGAACCCCAGGGGTCATAACCAATATCCTGGGGTCCCAGAGTTTCAACACCAAGATACATGTTCTCAAAAACACCTGCTGGGAATGTCGTATCAGCAAAGCCTGAGATTATACCGTAATCCTGACCAGTGATGAACAGACGACGAGGCGCTTCAACTGTGCCCTGTGATAGCCAGTCAGCATAGATCGTGCTATAAGTTGTAGGATCATTATATGGACCGCTACCCATTACATGATAAACCAATTCATAATTATTAATTAATTGTATTGTCACGGGTCCAAATTTTGGATCCCAGGTATCAAAATTATTATAGAAGGTGTCAGCGAGAGTCACATTATAGTAATACTTGGCCACTCCAACGCCTAAATCATCCGTATCATATACAAACAACATGGGTTCAACTGCCTCAAAAATGGAATAAGAAGAAGCCTCGCTCTCGTAAATATCACCTGTTGAAAACTCTACGGAGACCCAATAAAGAACTTCGGTACCTGGTTCCTGTCCAGGAAGGACTCCGGTGTATTGATCATCATCTCCCACCATGGACACAACGAAGGTTTCATCGTTCACAGTATAGTGAAGTCTTGCTTCAACCACCGAAACATTTCCAGAAGGATCATCGGAGAGGATTGTGGCATTAACTACTCGATCATCTGTGGATAAAGTCGTGCGCAATTGGTCTACCTGAAAGCGAACATGGCAACAGCTGGTTAACGCAGCGTTCACACTCCAATCCCATACAAACGACCGGATGTACCACCCCCAATCATTGATGCCCGTGCGGCCATCTGGACTGGAGATCGTATTATAAAACTTCAGACAGGGTTGAGGGTCATGGTGGAAAGGTCCTGACCGGAAGCCCATTCGGTATTCAGTATTGTCTGATTGATCTTCAAAGCCCGTTAATTTTACAACCACAATGAAAGCCTCATTCCTGACAAAATAGAATGGTCCAGATT